>NZ_LTCZ01000005.1:0-47259 GCF_001583455.1 Rhodococcus sp. LB1
GCCACCGCGCGCGGTGGCACGCAACACCGCGCCGAGTGCGGCAGCGGCACCGGACGCCTCGAACACGATCTCGACGTCCGCGGGTAGCTCCTCTCCCGCACTCAGGTCGACGACGCTGTCAGCACCCATCGCACGGGCGATCACCAACGGAGCCGCTGCCATGTCCGCGGCGACGACCGTGCGGGCGCCGGCGTACTTCGCCGCGGCGACGACGAGCGCGCCGATGGGGCCGGCTCCGTTGACGAGCACGTCTCGACCGGTCAGGTCGGCTGCCCGGCCGACGGCGTGCATGGCGACGGCGAGCGGCTCGGCCAGCGCCCCGCGGTCGGTTCCGACCCCGTCGGGAAGCGCACGGATCTGATCGGCCCGGACGACTTTGAGTTCACTGAAGCCGCCGTCCGTGTGCGGGGTGAATGCGGCGGAACCGCAGTAGCGCACTCGCGGGTACAGGTTGGTGCGGCCCGCGATTCGTTCCGGAAGAGGTTCGTTGCCGACCGGTGTCGCCGGGTGGACGGTGACCGGGGTACCGAGATCGATGCCCGTCACACCCGGGCCGGTGCCTGCGACTCGGCCGGCCATCTCGTGTCCTAGGACGAGGGGATGCTCGAGCACGGCCGTTCCGGACGCTCCGTGTCGCCAGTAGGCGACGTCGGATTCGCAGATTCCACCCCACTCCATGGCGATGAGCACTTCCCCGCCCCCTGGCACCGGGTCGGGCAGTTCGTCGACCCGAAGGTCCTTCGCTCCGTGTACGACAACGGCTTTCACAGTGCATCCTCCAGTCGGACGAGATCGCGGCCACGGGTCTCCGGGGCGAGCGCGGCGGAGACCAGGGTGATGAGCGAGTACACGATAAGCATCGCTGCGATGGGCCACCAGCTTCCTGTCATCGCCGTGAACGTCGCCGCGAGCAGGGGGCCGACGGCTGTCGCCGCGATTCCGCCGATTTCCTTCGCCAGGGCGAGCTGGGTGAAGCGGGTCCGCGATCCGAACAGCTCCGCCATCGTGACGCTCTCCAGGGCGAACAGCCCCAGCACGCCGATATTCAGGCCGATCACCATGGCGAGCAGCAGTCCGGCGTTGTTGCCGCTGGTGACCATGAGCAGCATCGGGAACGCGAACACCATCGTCAGCGCGGTGAGGGCGAAGTAGATGGGACGGCGGCCGAAACGGTCGCCGAGCCAGCCGACCACGGGGATCGTGGCAAAGCCGAGCAGGGAACCGTAGACGATCGCGTCGGTGGCGATGGAACGGTCGACCATCAGAGTGGTCGCGATGTAACCGACCAGGAACGTCTGCACGAGGCCGGAGTTGCCCGCCTGCCCGAACCGCAGACCGAGTGCGACGAGGAAAGCCTTGCCCTTCCGCTCGCGCAGTCCCGCCTCGAGGACACTCTCCGGATTCTCCTGCGCGACAGCTTCCAACTCGTCGCGGGAGAGGGCGACGCCGTCCACGATGTCGGGGCGTTCTTCGAAGACCGGGCTTTCCTTGAGGTTGCGCCGCAGCCACACCGCGAAGATCATCAGGACGAAGCTGAGCAGGAACGGCAGACGCCAGCCCCAGCTGACGAGTTGCTCGTCACTGAGCACACCGAGAAGCAGCGCCCAAAGTGCGGACGCCGCGAGCGTTCCCGAGTTGGTGCCCAGGCAGACCAGTGACGCGACCAGCCCGCGGCGGGGGGTGGGGGCGTACTCGACCAGCATAGTAGTGGCACCCGCGATCTCGGCGCCGGCGCCGAAACCTTGGATGAGACGGAGGGCGACGAGGAGAATCGGTGCGAAGATGCCGATCGCCTCGTATGTCGGCAGCACACCGATCAGCGTGGTCGAGGCACCCATCATGGTGATGGTGATGAACAGGACCTTCTTGCGGCCGATGCGGTCACCCATGCGTCCGAACACGATCGCCCCCGCCAACCGTGCCACATATCCGACCCCGTAAGTCGCCATCGCAGCGATCAGACCGATGGCGGGACTGACGTCTGGGAAGAAGATCTTGTTGAAGACGATGGCGGCGGCAAGCGAGTAAAGCTGGAAGTCCATGAACTCCATGGCGGTTCCGAGCCAGCCGGAAACGGCCGCCTTGGCCAGGTCGCGCGTCGTCCGTTCGGCGACGCCCTTCGGTGGGGCCTCCGCATTGTTCGTCATCGCATGTGCTCCTTGCTCGTGAGGTCGTGGTCCGGTGACACCGGGAGCGCCGCACGGAACGTCACGGAAGTGGATGGGTGGGCCGACACGGACCGATCAGTGCGACCAATCGGCGTACTCGGCGCCATCACGGCGCCGCACGGCAGTTTCCGGCATCTTCGTCAGTGCGATCATGCTGATGACGATGAGAACGCTCACGTAGACCGCGACCCATCCGAACGACCCGTCTCCCGCGAGAAGCAGCGCGGCGGCAACGACGGTGAACGGACCACTCGCGATCATGGCACCGAACTGCCAGACGACGGACACACCGCTGTAGCGCGCGGAGGACGGGAACAGCTCCGGGAAATAGGACGCCTGGGGCGCGTACGTCCCCGCGTGTCCAATCGCGAGACCAGCGATCAGCAACAGTGCGATCACCGCGATGTTCCCGGTTTGGACGGCGTAGAAGGAGGGGATCAGAAGAACGAGGTTCAATGCCGCAGCGCCGATATAGACCGGCTTACGTCCCACCCGGTCGGACAGCTTGCCCCACAAGGGAATCATGACGATCTCGGCGACGATCGCGATGATCACCGCGTCGAGAACCACCGACGCGTCCACATCCTGACTGCGTGCGTACGTGACGAGGAAGATCGTGTAGAAGGGGAACATCGCGGCCTCGACGAACTTGACGGCGATACCGCCGAAAACTTCCAGGCGGTGGTCGCGAAACAGAGTTCGAATCGGTGCAGGGCGGTGTCCACTGTGCTCCTTCATGTTCCGGAAGACTTCCGTCTCCGGAACCCGCAGGCGAATGTACAAACCGACAACGACGACGATCGCGCTCAGCAAGAAGGGAATTCGCCATCCCCACGACAGGAACAACTCTTCACTCATGCCGCCTTGCAGGACCGCGAAGAGCGCGGTCGGGATCAGATAGGCGACAGGAGAACCCAGTTGGACGAAGCTGGCGAAGAACCCCCGCCGCCGCGCCGGCGACGCTTCCGCTGTGAGTAGGACTGCACCACCTTGTTCGCCACCGACACCGAACCCCTGTATCAATCGGACGACGACGAGAATGACTGCGGCCCACAGTCCTATCTGCTCGTAGGTCGGCATCACACCGACCAGGAAAGTCCCGATTCCCGTCAGCAACAAGGTGAACACGAGTGTCTGCCTGCGACCGATTCGGTCACCGACATGCCCCCACACGATCCCGCCCAGCGGCCGCGCAAAGAACCCGACCGCGTAGGTCGAGAATGCGGCCAGGGTGCCCACCAGCGGGTCGACATCGGGGAAGAACACCTTGTTGAAGACCAGCGCCGACGCGGTGCCGTAGATGAAGAAGTCGTAATACTCGGCGATCGTTCCGACGACGGAGGCGAGGACGGTCCGACGCAAGCCGGCGTTCCCGGACCGATCGTCGACGCCATCCGCCGCCGCGCTTGTCGAACATTCACCTGGCGACGGATCCTCGTCCAACGTTGTCGACCTTTCGGTGCCCGCCCGCGGCGAGGTCTCCGCATTGTTCGTCATCGCATGTGTTCCTTGCTCGTGAGAGGTCGTGGTCCGGTGACGCCGGGCGTGCTGCACGATCGCGACCGGAGGTGGGCGCAGTCGCTGCGCGCACCGGTCCGGTGCGCCGTTCCGGTGGATTACCGCGGCGGCTTGTGAACCGGCTCACTTACATACAAGCCCTGAGAACCAGATCTTGTCAACATGCGATTTCGACAAGCGTCACTCACAGCGGAGCGAACAGCGGATACGCCCCGGGATCAGCTCCAGACGGCCACGACCCGGCGCGTCGGCCGGGTGACGGTGCCGTCCGAGAACAGCTCGGGAGAGCGGTCGCGGATCTTCTCGATGTCGGTGAACACCTTGCGAAGATGGGTCCGCAGAGCCGCGGCCGCACGCTCACCGTCCCGCGCTTCCAACGCGTCGACCACGGCGGCGTGCTCACAGGCCAGGGACTGCAGCGAACTCTCACCCATGATGCCGAGGCGGCGCGCGCGGTCGAGGTGAGCCTTTGCGCCGACGACCGTGCGCCACGCGGAACCGTGGCCGCCGACGGCGAGCAGGGACTTGTGGAACTGCTCGTCGAGTTCGAAGAAGGTGTTGACGTCCGTCGTCGCGTTCTGCGCCGCGATCAACTCCCGCAGTTCGGCGATCGCCGGCTCGTCCACCAATTGTTCGGCGTCCGCGATGGACGCGAGTTCGATGGCCTCGCGCACGAACTGCGCATCGGCGACCCGCTCGGGATCGATGCGCGCCACGAACGAGCCGAGCTTCGGAAAGATGTGCACGAGCCCTTCCTCGGCGAGGAGGATCAGGCTCTCACGGACCGGCGTCCTGCTGACCGACAGCTGTGCGGCGAGCTCGTTCTCGGACAGCGAGGCCCCAGGCGCGAGCTCCAACGTCACGATGCGTCGCCGCAGTTCGGCGTACACGCGCTCCCGGTTCGAACCCCGCTTGGCCGCCCCTGCACTCGTCATTTCGACAGTCTATTCCATACCGCAGCTGTTGACATACGCTGCCATTTAGTACTTGTATGTAAGTACTGCCCGAGCGGCCACTCGCTGCGGCGACGCGACTGCCGATTCCCGTCGAGCCCGCCAACGGCCCGATCCTCCTCGAAGGAGAACCAATCCATGAAGATCGTCGGCGCGGACGTGCTGATCACGGCACCGGGGCGCAACTACGTCACCCTGAAGATCACCACCGACGAGGGCCTGGTGGGGTGGGGCGACGCCACCCTCAACGGCCGCGAACTCGCGGTGGCGTCCTACCTGCGGGACCACATCTGCCCACAGCTGATCGGACGCGACGCGCACCAGATCGAGGACACATGGCAGTACCTGTACAAAGGTGCGTACTGGCGCCGCGGCCCGGTGACCATGACCGCGATCGCGGCCGTCGACATCGCACTCTGGGACATCAAGGGCAAGGCCGCCGGCCTGCCCGTGTACCAACTGCTCGGCGGCGCCGCCCGTGACGGCGTCATGGTCTACGGCCACGCCAGCGGCGAGAGCCTCGACGAGATGCTCGACGACTTCGCCGGCTATCTCGACAGCGGGTACCGCGCCGTGCGGGCGCAGTGCGCCATCCCCGGAATGGACACCGTGTACGGGGTCCACCGGGGAGGAGCCGGACTGTACGAGCCGGCGTCGGGTCATCTCCCCGCGGAGGAGACCTGGGAGACCGGCCCCTACCTGCGCTTCGCACCCCGCATGCTCGGTGCGGTCCGCGAGCGCTTCGGTTTCGACGTGCATCTGCTGCACGACGTGCACCACCGGCTCAGCCCGATCGAGGCGGGCCGCCTCGGGAAGGACCTGGAAGAGCATCGCCTGTTCTGGATGGAGGACGCGACGCCCGCGGAGGACCAGGACGCGTTCCGGCTGATCCGGCAGCACACCACCACACCGCTGGCGGTCGGCGAGGTCTTCAACTCGATCTGGGACTGCCAGCAGCTGATCACCGAGCGACTGATCGACTACATCCGTACATCGGTGTCGCACGCCGGTGGCATCAGCCATCTGCGCAAGATCTTCTCCCTCGCCGAGTTGTACGGCGTGCGTACCGGATCCCACGGCGCGGGCGACCTCTCCCCGGTCTCGTTTGCTGCCGCACTGCACGTGGACATGGCGGTCCCGAATTTCGGTATCCAGGAATACATGGGCCACCGCGCACCGGCGGAGGAGGTCTTCCACACCAACTGGACCTTCCGTAACGGTCTGATGCACCCCGGAGACGCGCCGGGCCTCGGCGTCGAGGTCGACGAAGATGCCGCTGCGCGGTTCCCCTACGACCCGAAGTTCCTTCCGGTGAACCGCCGGACCGATGGTTCGGTCCACGACTGGTGAGCGCCAACGATTTCCGGGGCGTCGACGTCGTCGTCCTCGGTGAACCCCTGGTCGAGATCAGCACCCACGGTCCGATCACGGCCGGGATCGACTGCCGGCTCGGGGTATCCGGTGACGTCGTGAACACCGCCGCCGCGGCCGTGGCCGCCGGCGCCCAGGTCGCCGTCATCACCCGCGTATCCCGCGACGAACTCGGCACCGCGGTCATCGACCGGCTCGCCGAGATGGGCGCCGACACGCGCTTCGTCCGCCGCGACGACAGCTTCCAGGGCATGTACGTCCAGTACGCCGACCCACTCGGCGAACGCCAGTTCTGCTACGCCCGGGGCGGTTCCGCCGCGTCCCGGCTCAGCCCCGACGACCTGCCCGAAGGGCTGCTCGAGAACGCGGGCGCGGTGCTGGTCAGCGGGATAGCGGCGGCGCTGTCGGCCACAGCGCGGACGGCCGTGCTCGAGGCTGCCCGTCGATCTCAGCGCTTCGTGTACGACCCGAACTACCGGCAACGACTGACCACTCCCCAGGAGGCGGGCGCCGTTCTCCGCGAGATCGCGCCGCACTGCGCCCTCGTCACCCCGTCGGCGCCGCACGAGTGCGCGACACTACTGGGAACCGAGAGCCCGGCGGAGGCTGCCGCACTGTTGCGTGCCGCGGGCGCGGGCGCCGTCGCCGTCACCTGCGGCGCCACCGGCGTCCACGTCGACACCGTGCACTGGCAGCCTGCGTTCCCCGCACCGGCCGTGGTCGACCAGACCGGTGCCGGCGACGTATTCGCCGGTACCGTGACCGCGCGACTCGCCCTCGGCGACGACCTGCGCACGGCGGTCCGCCTCGGTGCCGCCGCCGCGTCGCTGGCCGTCGGCGGAGCAGGCGGCAGCGGCGGAATCGCACCACTCGACGTGGTGCGCACGCACGCCGCTTCACACAGCGGGGTATCGGCATGACAGGCCTGCGCTACGGAACCTACGGCCGTGCGACACCACCCGATCCCGACCCGCGGAGTCTGACCATCGGCCAGGTGCACCTCGGTCTGGGCGCCTTCCACCGCGCCCACCAGGCCGTCTACACCGAGGACGCGATTCGGAACACGGGCGACAGCCGTTGGGGGATTGCCGCTTTCACCCAGCGCAGCGGCGCCGCGGCCGCGCGGTTGGCACCGCAGGACGGCCTCTATACGGTGGTCGAACGCTGCGCGGACGCCACGCCGCCACGCACTGTCGGCGTTCTCCGCGAAGTCGGGAATGCGGCCGCGGATCCGGGTTCCGTGATCGACCGCATCGCCGACCCTACCGTCCACATCGTGACCCTCACCGTCACGGAGAAGGGGTACCGCCACGATCCGGTGAGGGGGATCCTCCGTGTCGACGACCCCGAGGTACGCGCCGACCTCGCAGGACGCACACCCCGGACGGTGCCTGCCGCCCTCGCGCACGCCATCGCGCGGCGGGCGGCCGCGGGAGCGGGCCCGCTCACCGTCGTCTCCTGCGACAACCTGCCCGACAACGGCCGACTCCTCGAAGGCCTCGTCCGCGACTTCGCGGCGGAGGCCGGACTCGACGCCACCACCGACGCCCTGGCGTCCGCGATGGTGACGTTCCCATCGACGGTCGTCGACCGCATCGTGCCCGTCACCACCGACGCCGACATCGCCGACCTGCAGCGCCGCATCGGGGTTCGCGACGCGGCTCCGGTGATCTGCGAGCCGTTCCGGCAGTGGGTGATCGAGGATCGTTTCGCCGGGCCCGCACCCGACTGGTCCACTGCAGGAGCGCAGTTCGTCGACGACGCCGCACCGTGGGAACAACTCAAGCTCCGCATGCTCAACGCCGCGCACTCGATACTGGCGTACCTCGGCCTGCGGCTGGGGTACCGCTCGATCGCCGCGGCGGTGACGGACCCTGTCCTCGCGGACGCCTGCCGTCGACTCTTCGCGCACGACGTGCAGCCGTCGCTGGTCGTTCCGCCGGGCATGGATGTCGCCGGATACGGCGAATCGGTGCTGGCTCGCTTCGACAACAGTGCGTTGCCGCACACCACGATCCAAGTTGCCGCCGACGGGTCCCAGAAGATCGGCCCGCGACTGCTCGCCACCGTCGCAGCGCGTGCCGCCCAGGGCGCAGCGGCACCGTGGGCGACGCTCGGCGTCGCCGCGTGGGCACTGCACGTGATCGACCCGGTCGACGCCGCCGGCCACTCGGTCGAGTTGGCGGACCCACGGGCCGGCGAACTGCGGGACCTGGTTGCGGGAGCCACCGTTCCGGTCGCTGTGCGCCGCCTCGTCACCGATCCGACGGTGGTGGGCAGCGCACTCGCCGACGACTCGCGTTTCGTCGACCGCGCGGTCGAACTCGCCGACGGACTCCACCAGCACGGATACGCCGCACTCCACCACGAGGTACGAACGTGACCGCCCTCCCCCACAGACGCACCACTTCTTCGCAGCACGCACCCATTCCAGGCCCCGAAAAGTACTGCGTGAACCAAGAAGGGGCGCGTCTGAACGGCGACTGCTGCCCCACAAACAATGTGAACATACGTTCGAATATCGGGTAGCATGGCGGCATGACTTCCGCGGATGCGCGGTATGCGCTCCAGGCTTCACTGTTCGACGACGCGTCGTTCGGTGTCGAGCTGGGCGCGCTCGGGTCGACTGTGCAGCGTCGCACGCTCACGGCGGGAGCGTGGGTCGACGTGCGGCCGGGGTGGCTGACCGGCTCCGACGAGCTGTTCACCACGCTCGCGGAAAGGGTGCCGTGGAAGGCGGAGCGGCGCCAGATGTACGACCGGGTGGTCGACGTCCCGCGCCTCGTCCGGTTCTACCGGGAGGGCGAGCCGCTCCCCGACCCGCTGCTGGTCGCGGCACGCGACGCCCTGAGCACGCACTACCTGCCCGAACTGGGCGAGAAGTTCGCCACTTCCGGACTCTGCTTCTATCGCGACGGCTCCGACAGCGTCGCCTGGCACGGCGACGACACCGGCCGCAGCCGCACCGAAGACACCATGGTCGCCATCCTCTCGCTCGGCGCCGCGCGTCCGCTGCTGCTGCGTCCGCGCGGCGGCGGGCACTCGATCCGGTACTCGCTCGGCCACGGTGACCTGCTGGTGATGGGTGGTTCCTGCCAGCGCACCTGGGAGCATTGCGTACCGAAGAGCACCCGCCCGCTCGGACCGCGGATCAGCGTGCAGTTCCGCACGAGAGGCGTGCGGTGATCACTTCCGACGTGCGGCCACTGCCTGCGCGAGACGGTCCAGCTGCGCCGCCGTCGTGCTCCAGTCGATGCACGCGTCGGTGATGGACTGGCCGTACGTGAGGTCCTCGGCCTTTCCGAGCGTGAGGTCCTGACGACCGGCTTCGATGAAGCTCTCCACCATCACACCGACGATCCCCTTCTCGCCCTCCTCGAGCCGCACCGCGATGTCGTTCAGCACGTCGACCTGCTTCTCGTGGTTCTTGCTGCTGTTGCCGTGGCTGGCATCGATGACGACCCGCTCCGGCAGACCGCCCTTGCGCAGCCGGGCGAGCGTGTCCGCCACCGTCTCCGCGTCGTAATTCGGTCCGTCGCTGCCCCCGCGGAGGATGACGTGGCAGTCGGGGTTGCCGACCGTGCGGATCAGCGCGGCCTGCCCGTCGAGGTCGGTGCCGGGGAACACGTGGCTCGCCGCGGCGGCGCGGGTACCGTCGACGGCCACCTGCACGTCACCCTCCGTCGAGTTCTTGATCCCGACCGGCATCGACAGCGCGCTGCACAGCTGCCGGTGCACCTGGCTGGCGGCAGTGCGGGCACCGATCGCGCCGTACGTGACGAGGTCCGCGATGTACTGCGGCATGATCGGGTCGAGGAACTCGCAGCCGACCGGCAGGCCGAGCGAGGACACGTCGAGCAGCAGCTTGCGGCCCATGCGGATCCCGGTGTCGATGTCGAACGTGCCGTCCAGGTGCGGGTCGTTGAGCAGACCCTTCCAGCCGAGCGTGGTGCGCGGCTTCTCGAAGTAGACCCGCATCACGATGTGCAGGTCGTCGCGCAATTCCTCGGCCTTCGCGGCGAGCAGGCGGGCGTAGTCCATGGCGGCGTCCGGGTCGTGCACCGAGCACGGGCCCACCACGACGAGCAGTCGATCGTCGTCGCCGTTCAGCACGTTCACCGTGTCGGCGCGGCCGGAGCGGACGGTTGCGGACGCGACGTCGTCGGGGGCGTATTCGCGGCGCACGACCGACGGGGCCACCAGCGGGCTGATACTGGCGGTGCGCTGGTCGTCCAGCCGATCACTGCTGGTAGTGGTGTCGATAGTGACAGTCATGGGTTCGGGTTCCTGTTCTCAGGCCGGCCCTCGAAGACTGTGGAGATTCCCGCGAGCCGGTCTGTAATCCGGCTCTGGGGTGGAAGAAGTCAGCGCGTGGTTACGCCGACCGGCCCACCCGGGGCCGGCCTGCTAAACCAGAAATATGCGCGCTGCATGGCGCCCACAGTAACGGCTGCCCCCGATCGGCGCCACACCTACCCCGGCCCCTGACATTTGTCACGGTGAGGTCGTGACGGACGTGTGGGGGTCGGCGGCCGTCCGGATCGCACGCTGAATGCATGACATCGACAGAGCTCCACACCTCCACGAAGGCCTCCGCGTCGCCGGCTCCGGCAGTCAGCCTGCGCGGCGTCCACAAGTACTTCGGTGACGTTCACGCCGTCCGAGGCCTGGACCTCGAGATCCGGCCCGGCGAGATCGTCGCGTTCCTCGGCCCCAACGGCGCCGGCAAGACCACCACCGTCGACATGGTCCTCGGATTGTCCCGCCCCACAGCCGGTGAGGTGTCCGTGTTCGGCACCGATCCGCGCACCGCGATCGCGCAAGGTCTGGTCTCGGCGGTCATGCAGACGGGCGGGCTGCTGAAGGAACTGACCGTCGAGGAGACCGTCCGGCTCACCGCGAGCCTGTTCGCCGACACGCGGCCCGTCGACGAGGTCCTCACCCGGGCCGGCATCGCCGATCTCGGAAACCGGTTGGTGGGCAAGTGTTCCGGTGGTCAGCAGCAGCGACTGCGGTTCGCGATGGCCCTGCTCTCCGATCCCGAGCTGCTGATCCTCGACGAGCCGACCACGGGCATGGACGTCGAGGGCAGGCGGGACTTCTGGTCGGCGATCCGCGCCGACGCGAACAGCGGCCGGACCGTCGTCTTCGCGACGCACTATCTCGAGGAGGCCGACGCCTACGCCGACCGGATCGTGCTGGTGCGCAAGGGAAAGGTGGTGGCCGACGGCACCGCTGCCGAGGTGAAGGCATTGGCCGCGGGACGCACGGTGCGCGCCCACTTCCCGGGCGCCGACAGGGACCAGTTGTTCGCGATTCCCGGTGCCGACAGCATCGAAGTACGCGGCGACAGCGTGCTCGTCCACTCGCGGGACACCGACGCCGTCGCGCGTCATCTCCTCACGCAGACGCCCGCCTGCGACCTGGAAATCATCTCCCGGGGTCTCGAAGACGCGTTCATCGCACTCACCTCCGACGACTCCGCCACGGAAGGATCGAACTGATGACCACCCTCGCCGCACCCCGCCGCGTTCCCCCGTTCGGCGGACTCAACACCACCCTCCTCGGACTCGAACTGCGCCGGCTGCTGCGCAATCGGCGCACGATGATCATCACTCTCGTCATGCCGGTCGTCTTCTTCCTCATCTTCGGCCTGAACCCGAGCTACTCGGGTGAGAGCGCGGGCAACGGGAACGTCTCGGCGTACGTGATGATCAGCATGGCGCTGTACGGCGCGATGATCGCGACGACGAGCGGCGGCGCGATGGTGTCGGTGGAACGGGCGTCGGGATGGAGCCGGCAGTTGCGGCTCACCCCCTTGTCCCCCGGGGTCTACATCTTCGTCAAGGTGCTCGTCGCGATGATGCTCGGGCTCGGGGCCGTCGGCGTCGTCTACCTGGTGGGCGCGTTCACGTCCGTCCGGATGGACACGTCCCTGTGGTTCACGACGGCCCTGATCACCTGGCTCGGATCCGCAGTGTTCGCCGCGTTCGGCCTGTTCATGGGGTACCTGCTGCCGAGCGAGAACGTCATGCAGATCCTCGGCCCCGGGCTCGCCGTGCTCGGTTTCGCGGGCGGGCTGTTCATGCCGCTGCAGGACGGTTCGGTGTGGGCGTCGATCGCGCAGTTCATGCCTACGTACGGGCTGAGTCAGCTGGTGCACGCGCCGCTCACCGGTGACGCGATGCAGTGGACGTGGCTCCTCAACGTCGCGGTGTGGCTGGCGATCTTCGCCGGCGGTACGGCGTGGCGGTTCCAGCGCGACACCGAGCGAGTGTGACGGCGGTATCGTGACTGCCGTGACCACCCCCGACGGCCCCGTCGTGACCAGGCGATGGGGCCGTTTCGGATTCATTTTCGCTGCCGCGTGGACGGTCTTCCTGTTCCAGCCGTTCCTCGACGGGTGGGCCGCCCGCGATCAGCTCCGGGGCTGGATCGGGATGATCGCCACGCTCGCATTCGCGGTGACGTACCTTGCGATGTTCCGGTGGTCGCATACCCGGCGCGCGCACAACGAGTTTCGGCCACCGCTGAACCAGGCGGTACCGCTGGTGGTGGCGTTGTTCGGGCTCGCGGCCGTCATGGTGGTCGCCGTCGGGTCGTCGGGGCTGTCCGCCGCCGTCTTCCTCGCCGTCTCCGCGGTCATGCTGTTCCCCGCGTGGCTCGGCGGGATCACCGCGCTGACCGTCGCAGTTCTCGTGGAAGTGATCTCCACGGTGATGGACTGGGGGTCTGGCACCGGGCTCTCGCTGGGCGTGTGCGCGGCCGCATTCGCGATGTTCGGGGTGACCAAGCTGATCAACCGCAACATCGAACTGGTCCGGGAACGGGAAGCGAGCGAACGACTCGCAGTGCAGGAGGAACGCACCCGGATGGCCCGCGACCTCCACGACATCCTCGGGCACTCCCTCACCGTCATCACCGTCAAGGCCGAACTCGTGGGCCGGCTCCTAGACATCGACCTCGACCGGGCCCGCACGGAAGTGGCAGACCTGGAACGCCTTTCCCGCGACGCGCTCGCGGACGTCCGGCAGGCCGTGCAGGGAATCCGGGGGCTGTCGCTTCCGGTGGAGATCGCCCGGGCCGGGGAAGCGTTGCGGTCGGCCGGAATCGAGGCCGAGCTGCCCAACAGCACCGAGTCGGTGCCCACCGGCCTGCGCGAGTTGTTCGCGTGGACGGTCCGCGAGGGTGTCACGAACGTGGTTCGGCACAGCGGCGCAACGCACTGCTCGGTCACGGTGGGCGAACGCGAGGTCACCGTCGTCGACGACGGCGCCGGCTGCGCCGAATCCGTGCACGGGAACGGGCTGGTGGGCCTGCGGGAGCGCGCCGCCACCGCCGGAGCCCGGGTCGTCATCACCCATCCGCAACCGGGCGGATTCTCGTTGCACGTGCTGAAGGAAGAGGTCCCGTGACGATCCGGCTGCTGCTCGCCGACGATCAGGCACTCGTCCGCGGTGCCCTCGCCGCCCTGCTGGACCTGGAGGCGGACCTGACGGTCGTCGCGGAGGTCGGGCGCGGCGACGAGGTCGTCGCGGCGGCGCGCGAGCACTCCCCCGACGTCGCGCTCCTCGACGTCGAAATGCCCGGCCTGGACGGGATCGCCGCGGCCGCGGCACTGCGGGCAGAGATGCCGCAGACCCGCGTCCTGATCGTGACGACGTTCGGTCGTCCCGGGTACCTGCGCAAGGCACTGCAGGCCGGTGCGTCGGGGTTCGTCGTGAAGGACACCCCGGCCCGGCAGCTCGCCGACGCCGTCCGGCGCGTCCATGCCGGACTGCGCGTCGTCGACCCGGCTCTCGCCGCCGACAGTCTCGTCAGCGGGGAATCACCGCTCACCGACCGGGAGACCGACGTGCTGCGGGCGGCGCGGGACGGTGCGCCGGTCGCCTCGATCGCGGCCGCACTGTTCCTGTCGGCAGGTACCGTGCGCAATCACCTGTCCTCGGCGATCGGCAAGACCGGCGCCAGCACCCGCGCCGAGGCCGTCCGCGCCGCGGAGTCGAACGGCTGGCTCTAGGCCCTTCGCGCCCGTGAGTGCTTGACGAGTACAGGGACCCCTTAACCGCGCACGGGCCGGAGGCCTATGCTGGCCGGTGCAGCTGGTTCGCCCGGCACGGTCGTGAGGAGCCCCGAAGACCGCACCAGGCGTCGAAGCACATCGGACTCCCCGGAGTCCGCGTGTGAGAGGGAACCCGGTGAGAATCCGGGACTGTCCCGCAGCGGTGAGCAGGAACGACCGCCGTCACCATGCACTGGGCACAGCCTGGGAAGCGACGGCCACTAGGTCCGGTGTGATGTCACACCGGCTGCCTGCGAGTCCGAAGACCTGCCGACTGTGTCGGGCACGCCGTGCCCGACGGTTACCGCCTCGTGGATTGGGCGTGTAGACCTTCTCGCGCTGCAGCACGTCCCTGGGCTCGAGAGGTGTACCCGTTTGCCGGCGGTAGCCGTACCGCGTACGCAACTGGAGATACCGTGACATTTTCTTTCACCGCGACCGTGCTGGGCTCACCTCGCATCGGTCCGAATCGCGAACTGAAGAAGGCCGTCGAGTCGTACTGGGCCGGCCGCCTCGACGCCGAAGGGCTCGACGCTCTCGCCCGGGATCTGCGACGCCAGACCTGGACGAGATTGCGCGACGCCGGGCTCGACTCCGTGCCCGTCAACACGTTCTCGTACTACGACCATGTGCTGGACACCGCGGCGATGCTCGGCGCCCTGCCCGACCGTGTCGCCGGCATCGAGAGCGACCTCGACCGCTACTTCGCCGCCGCCCGCGGCAACGACACGGTCGCCCCGCTCGAGATGACCAAGTGGTTCGACACCAACTACCACTATCTGGTGCCGGAGATCTCCCCGTCGACGACGTTCGTCCTCGACCCGTCGAAGGTGCTCCGCGAACTCGAAGACGCACGTGCCCTGGACATTCCGGCCCGGCCGGTGGTGGTGGGTCCGGTGACGTTCCTGCTGCTGTCGAAGGCCGTCGGTTCGGACGCACCCCTCCTCGACCGCCTCGACGAACTGGTCCCGCTGTATGCGGACCTGCTCGGTCAGCTCGCCGACGCGGGCGCCGAGTGGGTGCAGATCGACGAACCCGCGCTGGTCGCCGACCGCACACCGGAGGACATCGCGGCGGCCAAGCGTGCCTACGACCGGTTGTCCGCGGCACCGTCGCGGCCGGCGATCCTCGTCGCGTCCTACTTCGGCAGTCTCGGTGACGCGCTCCCCGCCATCGCCTCGACCGGTGTCGAGGGAATCGCGATCGATCTGGTCGCCGGATCCGACACTCTCGCCACGGTTCCCGATCTGACCCGCAAGCACGTCGTCGCCGGCGTCGTCGACGGACGCAACATCTGGCGCACCGACCTGGACGCGGCACTGGCGTCGCTCGGCACCCTGCTGGGCAGCACCGGTTCGCTCGCCGTCTCGACGTCGTGCTCGCTGCTGCACGTCCCGTACACGCTCGACGCGGAGACCGGCCTCGACAAGGCGCTGCGGTCGTGGCTGGCGTTCGGCACCGAGAAGGTCCGTGAGGTCGTCGCGCTCGGCACCGCACTGACCAGCGGTCGTGAATCCGTCGAGGACGAGTTCGCGCTCGCCCGCGCGGCGGCGTCCACCCGCAGCACCGACAGGCGTCTGCACGACGCCACGGTCCGTGCCCGGCTGGACGCGCTCACCGCGTCCGATCCGGGGCGCAGTCCCGCGGCGGAACGACGCGAAGCCCAGTCGGCGCTGTCGCTTCCGGTGCTGCCGACCACCACCATCGGCTCCTACCCTCAGACGACGCAGATCCGCGTCGCGCGCGCGGCGCGGCGAAAGGGTGAGATCGACGAGGCCGAGTACCTGTACCGGATGCGCGCCGAGGTCGCCGATGTGGTTGCGCTGCAGGAGAAGCTGGACCTCGACGTGCTGGTGCACGGCGAACCGGAACGCAACGACATGGTGCAGTACTTCGCCGAACAGTTGGACGGGTTCTTCGCGACGGACAACGGCTGGGTGCAGTCGTACGGCAGCCGCTGCGTCCGCCCGCCGATCCTGTACGGCGACGTGCGCCGCAGCAACCCGATGACCGTCCAGTGGATCACGTACGCGCAGTCACTCACGCGGCGTCCGGTGAAGGGCATGCTCACCGGTCCGGTGACGATCCTGGCGTGGTCGTTCGTGCGCGACGACCAGCCGCTGGCCGACTCGGCCAACCAGGTGGCGCTGGCCATCCGCGACGAAACGGTGGACCTGCAGGGCGCGGGCATCCGAATCGTCCAGGTGGACGAGCCCGCGCTGCGCGAACTGCTGCCCCTGCGGGCCGCGGCTCAGCCGGCGTACCTCGACTGGTCGGTCGGGGCGTTCCGTCTCGCGACGTCCGGGGTCTCGGACTCGACGCAGATCCACACCCACCTCTGCTATTCGGAGTTCGGTGAGGTCATCGAGGCCATCGCGAGGCTCGACGCCGACGTCACCTCCATCGAGGCCGCGCGCTCGCACATGGAGGTCCTCGACGACCTCAACGCCGTCGGCTTCGATCTCGGCGTCGGCCCGGGCGTGTACGACATCCACTCGCCGCGGGTGCCCGGTGTCGAGGAGATCGCGGCGTCGCTGCGGGAGGCGCTGAAGGCGGTGCCGGTGGAACGGCTGTGGGTCAACCCCGACTGCGGCCTGAAGACCCGCGGTCCCGCCGAGGTCGAGGCGTCGCTGCGCAACCTCGTCGACGCGGCGAAGCTGGTCCGCGCGGAGCTGTAGGCGGCTCCGCCGCCCGTGAGCGGTTGAGGAGTCTCTGGACTCGTCAACCACTCACGGGGCCGAAGGCCCTGCTCTGCGATGGATTCTCACCGAACCGGCGACGGTAGGCGGCCGCGAAGAGGCCGAGGTTGACGTATCCCCACGCGCCGGCGATCGAGGCGACGGTCTCACCCGGCAATGCGGCGAGCAGTTCCTCCCGGATGCCCTGGAGGCGCTGCTCACGCACGTACTCGGCCGGGGTGGTGTCCAGGTATTTCCGGAACGACCCGGACAGGGTGCGGACACTGACACCCACCGCGTCGGCGATGTCGGAGGCGGTCGGCAGTTCGCGGGCGTACTCCCGGATGTATTGGACGGCGTGCCGCACATAGCCGGGCGCCGCCGGGCCGGTGGACCTGTCCGGGTCCACTCCGGCGCGAGCCGCCCATTCGGTGAGCAGGTGCCCGACCAGCAACTCCTGCAGGTTGAGTCCGATGCGCCCCTCGGTGGCGTGTCCCGGTAGCTCTCCCGTCGTCCGCATCGCGTACCCGAGCAGCGCCTGCCAGCCGGATCCACCGCCCCCGATGACGCATTTGCGTTGCCAGAGAAGATCTCCGGGGTCGAATCCCCACCAGCGCACAGCCGTGTCCGTGAGCAACCCGTGGGGAACGGTGAGATTGAGCTGGACGTGGTCGGGAGAGAACTCGACGAGGTAGTCGACGCGACTGCAGTCGGCGACGAACGTGTCACCTACCGGTGTGTCCGCGGTGGCGTCGTGGTCGAGGTGGTGCCGGGCGTTGCCCCGGATGGTCGTGAGAACGAGCGCGTTTCCGGCGTCGGACGAGAAGTCGCCGACCGACACGGGGATTCCGTAGGAGAACCGGGTGACGGTGATGTCGCCGATCTTCGTGGAGTACATGCTCGACCGGGGTGACAGCCCGACACCGAGCGGACGCACGACATAGGGCATGTACACGCGGTCGGACCAGAGTTGGATCTCGCTCCAGTCCTCCGACGTTCTGCGCTCGGCGGCGGTCGGCCGTCCCACCGCAAACGGATCCAGCACGACCATGCGTCGAGTATTCCAGGGCCTTCGGCCCCCGTGCGCCTTTCTGGTTGCCGGAACAACCGGAAAGGCGCACGGGTGGCCGGAGGCCATTGCTTATATCGTGAGTGTGTGCTCATAATATGGGTGTACCTGTGACACCAGTCACTACCCGCCTCCTCGATAAGGACGCGCACATGTCAGACGTAGCAATCCTGATCAACACCACGGTCGCCGTCGCGGCGGTCGTTCTGATGATCGTGCGTTTCAAGTTCAACCCAGTGGTGTCACTGGTCGTCGGATCCGCCTACCTCGGACTCACGACGGGACTCGGCACGGCCGAAACGGTGGAAGTCATCAGCACCGGTTTCGGCGACATCATGGCCGAAGTGGGACTTCTGATCGCCTTCGGCGTCCTGATGGGCGCCATGTTGAAAGAAATGGGCGCGATCCAGCGCCTGGTCGGAACACTTCTGCGAGTGTTCGGGCCGAAACGAATGCCTTATGCGATGTCGCTGACGATCGCGACGTTGCTGCAGTCCATCTTCCTCGACGTCCTGCTCGTCATCTCTGCCCCGCTCGCCCGCAACCTCGCACCGAAGGTCGGCCGGGTCGGGACCGCACGCATGGCCACCGCCCTCGCCATCGGCCTGGAGTGCGGCATCGTGCTGATGGTTCCCGGTGTCGGCGCCCTCGCCCTCGCCGGACTTCTCGGTGTGCCGCTCGGCAAGATGCTGATCTTCGGGTTGATCCTGGTGATCCCGACCGTGGCGATCTCGGTCGCGATCATGTCGTTCCTGTTCACCCGCGGTTGGTGGAACCCGGAGAAGGACGAGGAGCACTTCCATCAGACGGTCGTCGACGACGAAGAAGACGAGTGGACCGACGGCGGCAGCGGCGGGACCACCCCTCGGCCCGAGGCCGGCGGAGGCGTCGCCCAGGCGCAGCGCGCCGCGACCGTCACCGAGGTCACGGCCGAGCGCGCGGAACACGACCGCCCCCTGATCCTGCTCCTCGCTCCGCTGCTCGTCTCCCTCCTGCTCATCGCGACCGGCGCGATCCTGGACATCGCCGAGATCAGCAATCCGGTCGTCGCGTTCGTGTCGGAGCCGCTCATCGCGCTGCTGATCGGACTGATCGGCACCAGCTTCGTCGGACGCCTCACCGTCGGCCAGCACCGTGTCCAGAAGGCGATCGCCAGCGGTTTCAGCGAGAGCGGCCAGATCCTCATCCTCACCGGTGTCGGCGGGTCCCTCGCAGCGACCATCGCCGCGGCCGGTCTCGGTGACATCCTCGGCAAGTACTTCACCGCCAATCACGCCGCTCCGCTGCTGATGGTGTGGGTGATCGCCGCCGTCCTGCACGTCGCCGTCGGCTCGGTGACCATCTCCGCCATCACCGCCGCGGGCGTCCTCGCACCCATCGCCCCGACCCTCGGCCTCGACCCCGTCCTCATCGCCCTCGCGGCCGGCGCCGGCTCCCTGTTCGCGGTGCACGTCACCAGCAACACCTTCTGGCTGCTGCAGTCCTTGATGGGTCAGACCACACGAGGCACGCTGAAGACGTGTTCGGTGGGAGTATCGGTGGCATCGGTCGTCGCAATACTGCTCGTCCTGCCCATGAGCCTCGTTCTCTGAGCGTCACTATCAGTTAAGGATCACCATGTTCTCCGACAACACCATTCGGCCACTCGACGGGGTTCGGGTACTCGAGCTCGGTAACTACATCGCCGCTCCGACCGCGGGCCGGATGCTCGCCGACTTCGGGGCCGAGGTCATCAAGGTGGAGCGCCCGAAGACCGGCGACGAACTGCGCAACTGGCGGCTCTACTCCGGCGACACCTCGATGCTGTACCGCACGATCAACCGCAACAAGAAGTCGATCGTGCTGGACCTGCGCACCGAGGAGGGCCGGCAACTCGTCCTGGACCTCGCCGCCAAGTGCGACATCCTGCTGGAGAACTTCCGGCCCGGCACCCTGGAGAAGTGGGGCATCGGACCGGAAGCGTTGAACGCGGCCAATCCGGACCTGGTGATCACCCGTATCTCGGCGTTCGGGCAGACCGGGCCGATGTCGCAGCGGCCGGGGTTCGCCGCGGTCGCGGAGGCCGCCGGCGGATTCCGTGAGCTCGTCGGCGACCCGGACCGGCCACCGGTGCGGGTGGGGGTGTCGATCGGCGACTCGATCGCCGGCCTCTACGCGGCGTTCGGGGCGGTGATGGCCCTGTTCCAGCGTGAGGCCGCGAAGGTCGCCGGAACCCAGGGTCCGTCCCTGCCACATCGGATCATCGACGTCGCACTCAACGAATCGATCCTGTCGATGATGGAATCGCTGATTCCCGACTACCTCGCGTACGGCATCAAACGCGAACGCGTCGGCGGCCGGATGGAGGGCATCGCCCCGTCGAACGCCTACATCTGCAGCGACGGCGACAGCATCATCATCGCCGGCAACGGTGACGCCATCTTCCAGCGCTACATGGACACCATCGGCCGCCCCGACCTCGGCGCCGACCCGGATCTGTCCACCAACGCCGGTCGGTGGGCGCGCCGCGACGAACTGGACGCGGCGATCGGTGAGTGGACGATCCAGTACTCGCGCGACGAGGCGCTGAAGATCCTCGATGCGGCCGGGGTGCCGTCGGGTCCGATCAACACCGCCGCCGACATCTGCAGCGACGAGCAGTACGCCGCCCGCAACATGATTCAGCAGTTCACCGTCGACACCGGTGAGGCCGAGCCGAAGCAGGTCGGATTCCCCGGCATCGTCCCGGTCATCGGCGGCAAGTCACTGCCCATCCGCAGTGTCGGACCGGACCTCGGCGAGCACACCCGGGAGGTCCTCGAAACATTGCTCGGCAAGACCCCGGAACAGATCGACTCCATCGTCAACGACACAGTAGGTGGCCTCTCATGACGCAGTCCTTCGAATCACGCACCCTGCTCCGCGACGTCACCCTGCGCGACGGATTGCAGTTGACGGGCAAGATGCTGCCCACCGCCCGGAAGCTCGAGATCGCCCGGCGGCTCCTCGAACTCGGCGTGCCCGCGCTCGAGATCGGGTCGATGGCCCGCCCCGACCTCGTCCCGCCGATGGCGAACACCGTCGAGGTGATCTCGGAACTGACCCCGCAGGAACTGGACCACTGCTGGGTGTGGGTGGCGACGCCCCGGCACGTGGAGAAGGCCGCCGCCGCCGGCGCACGCCATTTCCAGTACTGCTTCTCCGCCTCCGATTCCCACAACCAGGCGAACATCGGACGTTCCACCGAGGACAGCCTCGCCGCGATGCCCGCCGCGATCGAACTCGCGCAGGAGGTCGGCGGCAGCATCCAACTGTGCATCGCGACGTCGTTCACCTGCCCGTTCGAGGGCCGGGTGCCCGAGCAGCGGGTCATCGACATCGCCAACGATCCGCGCGCCCACGGCGCCGTCGACGTCGTCGTCTGTGACACCCTCGGCCAGGCCGTCCCCGCCGAGGTGTACTCGCTCGTCTCCCGGGTCCGGCTCGAAACCCCGCAGCGCGGCATCGTCTTCCACGGCCACGACACCTGGGGGCTGGGGGTCGCGAACAGTCTCGCCGCGGTCGCGGCCGGCGCGATGACCGTCGACGGCGCCCTCGGCGGACTCGGCGGCTGCCCGTTCGCACCCGGCGCCAGCGGCAACACCGCCAGCGAGGACCTGCTGTTCGCCACCCGACCGGACTGGCTGAACCCCACCACATTCGGATCGCTCGTGGAACTGTCCGAGAAGACCCTCGCCGAACTCGGCGAAGCCAACCGGTCCAAGGCCGCGCAGGGCGCACGCTCCAATGCCACCGCGTTCGAGTGGGTCATCGGCGGCGGCCGATGAGCGGCGCCCGGTTCTACGTCACCACTCCGATCCCCGAACCCGCTCTCACGCTGCTGCGCGCCGCGGGCAGCGTCGATGTCCCCGAAGAACTTCCGGACGCCGCCCGGCTGCGGGAGGTCTGCGTGTCCGGCGACTACGACGTCGTGGTGTCCCAGCTTCGCGACACGTTCGACGCCGACCTCCTGGCCGCGGCGAAGATCCGCGGGATCTCCAACTACGCGGTCGGGTACAACAACGTCGACATCGGGGCGGCCACCGCGAACTCGATACTCGTCGGCAACACACCCGGTGTGCTCACCGACGCCACCGCCGACGTCGCGATGCTGCTGATCATGGCCACCGCCCGCCGCGCCGTGGAGGCCGACACGTTCGTCCGCGCCGGACGGTTCACCGGATGGGAACCGAACCTGCTCCTCGGCCAGGACGTTTCGGGACGCACGCTCGGTCTCGCCGGGTTCGGGCGGATCGCGCGGGCGACCGCGAAACGGGCACTGGCCTTCGGCATGCAGGTGCAGTTCTGCCCCCGGCCTCCCGGCGACCGGCCGGTGACAGACGAGGAACTCGGGGAGTTCGCCGGACTCGTCACCCACACCGACTGGGACACCCTCGTCGCCACCAGCGACTACCTGTCGCTGCACGTGCCCCTCAACGCGCAGACCCGCCACCTGGTCGATGCGGGCGTGCTGACGGCGATGAAACCCACCGCGATCCTGATCAACACGGCCCGCGGTCCCGTCGTCGACGAAACCGCCCTGGTCGCCGCCCTGAAGTCCGGGGAGATCGCCGGGGCCGGGCTCGACGTCTACGAGGACGAACCCGCGCTCGCCCCGGGACTCGCGGAACTGTCGAACACAGTGCTGCTCCCCCACCTCGGCAGCGCCACGGTGTCGGTGCGCGCCGACATGGCGAGATTGTGCGCCGAGAACGCTGTGGCCATGGCGCAGAACCGGATTCCCCCGCATCCGGTCAACCCGGAAGCGTGGAACTCATGACGGTTCTGATCGCCCCCGACAGTTTCAAAGGCACCTATACCGCAGGCGAGGTCGCCGACGCGGTCGCCGGCGGGGTCGAGTCGTCCGGCGGCACCGCGATCAGGCTGCCGGTCGCCGACGGCGGCGAGGGCACCCTCGACGTTCTCACCGTCCCCCTCGGACTGCGCCCGGTCACCACCCGGTCCCGCAACCCCTGGGGCAGCCCGTGCCGGCCGACGTACGGACTGTCCGACGACGGCACCGCGGTCATCGAGATCGCCGCAGCCTCCGGGATCACCACGCCGCACGACGGCCCCCGCGACCCGATCACCGCCACCACCTACGGCACCGGGATGCTCGTCGCCGACGCCGCCCGGCGCGGTGCCCGGCACATCGTCGTCGCGGCCGGCGGGTCCGCGACCACGGACGGAGGCACCGGGGCCATCGCCGCCATCGAGGCGGGCGGCGGACTCCGGGGCGCCGCCGTCACCGTGCTGACCGACGTCACCACCCGGTATGTCGACGCCGCCAGGGTGTTCGGACCGCAGAAGGGCGCCGACTCGGGCGCCGTGCAGGTCCTCACGCGGCAACTCGAGGCGAAGGCGCGGGCCCTGCCCCGCGACCCGTCGGGTGTCGACGCGACCGGTGCGGCGGGCGGGTTCTCCGGCGGGATGTGGGCGCGGTACGGCGCCGAACTACGCTCGGGCGCCGATTACATCCTCGACGTGATCGGCTTCGACACCCTGACCGCGGACGCGTCGGCGATCGTCGTCGGTGAGGGCAGGCTCGACGGGCAGACGAAAGCGGGCAAGATCATCTCCGCGATCCTCGCCCGCGCGGGCGCCACACCGGTGTACGCCGTCGTCGGCTCCGTCGGCGACGATCTCGGCGGCTACCGGTCCCGGTTCGCCGGCGTCCTCGTCGCCACGGACGCCGTGGCCATGCACGAAGCCGGCCGCGCGATCGCGGCGCAGCTCATGACGGGTAGCGGCCACCCAGCGTCCGGGTGACCTGCTCGGCGCTGCCGACGAGCAGATCCACCCATTTCTCGCACTGTTCGCGTGGCATGCGCAGTGTCGGCCCGCTGATCGCCAGAGCACCGATCACGTCGGCGGACGAATCGAACACGGGCGCAGCCAGTCCCGAGGCGCTGTCCTCCCGCTCGCCCGCGGTGATGGCGTATCCGTCGGCCTTGGCCTGGTGGATCAGTTCACGCAGCACCGCGGTGTCGGTGACGGTGCCCTCGGTCATCGGCTCGATGGGGCCGGCGAGGACCTGTTCGGTGAGGTCCGGGTTCCAGGCGAGCAACACCCGCCCCGCCGATCCTGCGGGCAGGGGGACGATCTTTCCGACGTACATGTTCCGGCGCAGCGCGTGCTCGGTCTCCGCGATGGCCACGCACACGCGGTAGCCCTGCTCGACCCGGAAGAAGCTGGCGGTCTCGCCGGTGGCGTCGCGGATCTCCTTCAGCACCGGCGTGACGACAGCCAGTATGTCGAGTCCCTTGGTGGCCGTCGCGGCCCAGAACGCCATCTTCACGCCGATCCGGATCTGGTCGCCGGACCGGTCGAGGAATTCCTGCGCCACCAGGTTGCTGACCAGCCGTTGGACGGTCGACGTCGGCAGACCCGTCGCCTGGTGGATCTCGCCCAGCGTCATCGACGGACGCGTCAGGCTGAACGCATCGAGGATCTCCGTGATCTTGCTCAGCACCAGCAACGGTTGGTGCTTGGAGGTCAATTCGCCGTCTTCCGCTCGCATGCCTTCGACGATAGTCGCCCTCACCAGCACGTGAGTGCCAACGAACGGCGGAACACACTTCGGCACTCACCTGGGGCGAATTGACTGTCGCCACACGGGCGGGGATGTGGTACTTATGGAAGATGCTCGATTTCAAGTCGACGAAAGGCGCATGAGCGCCCACCGAGACATCTCTCCGACACAGCGGTTCGGGGAATTCATCCGCGCGTTCGACGCGCTTCGCTCGGCACCCCGGCGGTGCCGCGACCCTTCCGCGCCCGGACGGGCGATTCGTGGGTCCCTATTTGTGATGCCATTCAACGACTTCGAGGAAGGAGGTACACATGAAGTTGGCTGAGGCACTGGCCGAGCGCGGCGATCTGACACGTCGGGTGGAGCAGCTGAAGTCGCGCATCCTCACCAATGCGCGGCACCAAGAGGGCGAGTCGCCGGCGGAGGACTCCGCGGCGCTACTCGTCGAACTCGAGGAGGTCCTGGACCGCCTGGAGGTCCTCGTCCGAAGAATCAATCGAACGAATACCGCTGCGCCACTGGGCGACGCGAGCATCACGGACGCGCTTGCCCGCCGGGACATGCTGCGAATCCGGCACCGGGTGGTGTCCGCCGCCGCGGATGCCGCCTCCGGTCGCGAGCAGGACCGATACGGCAGGCAACTCCGCTCCGAACTCGTCTTCGTCGCGGCGTTGCCCGTCCGGGATCTCCGGCGGACCGCAGACGATCTCGCCCGGCAGATCCGGGAAATCGATCTGCAAGTGCAGAAGGAGAATTGGGAAGTCGAGTTGCTCGACTGAACAGCCTGGGTAGTAGGTAACCGTCTCGGAGGCGAGCACACACCGCGAGTCGACGGTAATTCGGCTCTTCTCCGGCGTGGAGGGCAACGCTCCGGGCACACACCCGGATCACACTGCAGCCCTGCACACCACACAGGTGACAGTGCACGACGCACAGCTCATCACCGGGTACTGATCCGAGACGGCGAGGGCGGGCAAGGGGCCTACCCACACACGTGAGTGGCAGAGCGTGCCGAAGCACACTCTGCCACTCACGTCGGGGATCAGCCGACTACGAGGTCCAACTCGTCGTCGGACACTCCGACCGCGATGCTGCCACCCTCGACGAGGACGTCGTCGAGCAGCAGATCGGCGATCCGGTCGTCGACTGCCCGTTGGATCGACCGGCGCAGCGGACGCGCCCCGAACTCGGGTTGGTGTCCGTGCTCGGCAATCCAATCGACCGCGGCGTCGCTGAACGAGATCTCGATGCCCTTGGACTGCAGCCGCTTCCGGCTGTCGTCCAGCAGCAGGTCGGTGATCCGGTGCAGCTGCTCGGTGTCGAGCTTGCGGAAGATCACGATCTCGTCGATCCGGTTCAGAAACTCCGGGCGCATCGACTCACGCAGCCGGCCCATCACCCGATCCCGCAGCGGCTTCTCCGAAGCCTCGGCGTCACCGGTGCTGAAGCCCAGCGCACCCGACTTGCTGGAGATGATGTCGGATCCCAGGTTGCTGGTCATGATCAGAACGGTGTTCTTGAAATCCACCGTCCGGCCCTGCCCGTCCGTGAGCCGACCGTCGTCGAGCACCTGCAGCAGCGTATTGAACACGTCGGGGTGTGCCTTCTCGATCTCGTCGAGCAGGATCACCGAGTACGGGTTCCGGCGGACCTGCTCGGTGAGCTGTCCCGCCTCCCCGTATCCGACGTAGCCGGGAGGGGCACCGACGAGCCGGCTGACCGTGTGACGTTCACCGAACTCGCTCATGTCGAGTCGCAGCATCTTGTTCTCGTCACCGAACAGCGTGGCGGCCAGCGCCTTCGCCAGTTCGGTCTTGCCGACACCGGTCGGTCCGAGGAACAGGAAGCTACCCACGGGGCGATCCGGATCGTTCATGCCGGTGCGGCTGCGGCGCACCGCCCGGGCGATGGCCCGCACGGCGTCGTCCTGGCCGATGACACGACGATGCAGTTCGTCCTCGAGCCGGCGGAGGCGTTCCTTCTCCTCCTCGGTCATCTGGCTGGCCGGGATTCCGGTGGCCCGCGACACGACCTCGGCGATCTGCTCGGCAGTCACCTCGGGCGTCACGTCGGTCGTGCCGACCGCCTTCCCCTCGATCCGGGCCTGGACCTCCATCGCCTCGTCCCGCAGTCGCGAAGCCTTCTCGTACTGCTCGTCGGCGACGGCCTGCTCCTTGGCCTGCTCGAGTTCCGCGAGCTTCGCCCGCAGAGCCTCGACATCGACGCTCGGCATCCGCAGCCGCAACCGGGCTCCGGCCTGATCGATCAGGTCGATCGCCTTGTCCGGCAGGAAGCGGTCACCGATGTAGCGGGCCGACAGCTCGACGGCCGCCGTGATCGCCTCGTCCGTGTAGCGGACGCCGTGATGCTCCTCGTACCGGTCACGCAGACCGGACAGGATCGCCACCGCATCCGGGACACTCGGCTCCGCCACCGTCACCGGCTGGAAACGGCGTTCGAGCGCAGGGTCCTTCTCGATGTGCTTGCGGTACTCGTCGAGCGTCGTCGCACCGACGATGTGCAGCTCACCGCGGGCGAGCTTCGGCTTGAGGATGTTACCCGCATCCATCGCGCCGTCGGCGCCGCCACCGGCACCGGCGATGGAGTGGACCTCGTCGATGAAGACGATCAGCTCGTCCGAATGGGCCGAGATCTCGTCGATCACCTTATTGAGACGTTCCTCGAAGTCGCCGCGGTACCGGGTGCCCGACACCATGCTCGACAGGTCGAGCTGGACGATGCGCTTGCCCGTCAGGCGGTCGGGTACGTCGCCGTCGACGATGCGCTGGGCCAGGCCCTCGACGACCGCCGTCTTGCCGACGCCGGCCTCACCGACCAGCACGGGGTTGTTCTTGGTGCGGCGCGACAGGATTTCGATGGTCTGCTCGATCTCGTCGGCACGCCCGATCACCGGGTCGACTTCGCCGCCGCGTGCGCGTTCGGTGAGGTCGAAGCCGTACTTGTCGAGCGTGGGGGTCCCGGAGTTCGAGGACTCCTCCTCCACCGATCCACCCTGCACGGCGGTCTGCAGGCGCTCCGGGGTGATTCCCTCGGACGCGAGCAGGCGTCCGGCGGCGTGGTCCTGATCCGCGGCGAGCGCCAGGAAGAGGTGCTCGGGATCGATGTAGGTGGACCCGAGGGCGCGCGCGAGTTGGTGCGCCTCGAGCAGCGCCGTCTTCAGCGCGCCGCTCAGTGCGGGTGTTGCAAAGCCTGACGTGTCACGGCTCTGGGGCAGACGCAGTTCGACGGCATCGGCGACGGCCGACGTGTCGGCGCCTGCGCGGCGCATCAGAGAGGTGACGGGTTCGTGTTCTGTCATGACGCGCAGAACGTGGAGTGCATCGAGTTCCGCATCGCCACGACCTGCGGCGAAACGGGCAGCAGCAGCCATGAACTCCTGGGTGGAGCGGCTCATGAGCCGACTGATGTCGATGCGACCTGGGCCCTCCGGCCCGAAGAATGCTGGCATTCCTCAGCCTCCTAATAAGTTGAGCGTTACTCACTCAACTAACGTGCCAACCCTACGATCAATTCCCGCAGGGGATGGATGTGAGCTCGATCACGACGGTCCGTGGCGGTGCCGACTCGGTCCAACGACGACAGGAACCCGGATCTTCCCGCTCACGGCAGGGTGCGTCCGAGAAAGTCGAGCACTCGGGTCGCCTGGTCGCCGGTGGGATCGAGATCGGGGCGGAAGTCGGCGACGCTGACTCCCACGAGTCGAGGTGACCGCGCCAGAGGCGCGACGACGTCGGCGAGTTGATCCCAGTCGAGGCCACCCTGCTGGGGGTACGTCACCGCATCGAGCGACTCGGGATCCAGCACATCCAGGTCGAGGTGCAACCACACCCCGGTGCCCGTGCTGGCCAGCCATGCGGCAGCCTGCCGACCTGCGACGACAGGGTCATGCACGACGGCCGACGCGTCGATGCGGCGCAAGTCGGAGGGCAACCGGGCCAGTTCGGCGGCGGACGCCGCGTCCAGGCCCTCGGTGCGATGGCCGATCAGAACGGTGTCGCTCGCCCCTACCATCGGGGGCGTCCCGGCCAGCGTGATCAACGCGTCGGCGCCGACTCCGGCGAGCACCGCAAGCTCCATGTCCGCCGTCTCGCCCGTGTCCGAGGAGAGTCCGTCGAGATAGTCCGGATGCCCGTCGACGAACCACAGTCCCGCCGAACCCAGGTGCCCGCGCAGCGCGGGAAAGATCCCGAGCAGAATGCTGCAGTCGCCGCCGACCACCAGCGGTCGCCGGCCCGGCAGGTCCGTCATCGCGACCGCCAGATCGTCCGCCAGCGCGTGAGCGGCCCGCACCGTCTCGGACAGTGCTATCACGCCCGTCCGTTCGTCCCGGTGCGTGCGGTCGATCACGGTCGCGGCGTCGCCGACATCCCGGCCGACCATCGCGGACAGGCCGGCCTCCCGAAACGCGTGCGGCGCTGCCTGTTCGCCACGAGCCGAACCGGAGCAATCCCACGGTGCACCCAGCAGGAACCAGCCGGCAGCGTCCATTCGGCCATGATCCACCAGGCGCTCCGCACCCGTGCGCCTTTTCGGTAGCGGGAACAACCGGAAAGGCGCACGGGCGCGAAGCGCCTGGTTCTACGCTGAACTGGTGGTGGCTCTCGTTCGAGCGGTCCGGCGGCTGGCTCTGGGACGCCCGCTGCGCAGTGACGACCTCGGGGAGCAGTTGCTGACCAAGCGTCTGGCGCTGCCGATCTTCGCCTCCGACCCTCTGTCGTCCGTGGCGTACGCGACGCAGGAGATCCTGCTGATCCTGTCCCTGGGCGGTCTCGCGTATTTCTACCTGACGCCGTATCTGGCAATCGGGGTCGTCGTGCTTCTCGCCGTGGTCGCCCTGTCGTACCGCCAGGTGGTGTACGCCTACCCCAGCGGGGGCGGCTCGTACGAGGTGGCCACCAAGAATCTCGGGCCCTCAGCCGGCCTGACGGTGGCGTCGGCACTGCTCATCGACTACGTCATGACGGTGGCGGTGTCGGTGTCGGCCGGCGTCGACAATCTGATCTCCGCCGTGCCCGCGCTGAACACGCACCGGGTGGCGCTGGCCGTGGCGTTCGTCGTGCTGCTGACGGTGATGAACCTGCGCGGCATCCGCGAATCGGGGACCACGTTCGCCTTCCCGACGTACGGGTTCATCGCCGGGGTGATGATCCTGATCGTGACGGGGTTCGTCCGCGTCGCGGCCGGTTCCACACCCGTCGCCGAAAGTGCCGGGTACACCATCGAACCGGAACTGTCCGGGCTGACCGGTCTTGCCCTCGTGTTCTTCGCGCTGCGCGCATTCTCGTCCGGATGTACCGCGCTGACGGGTGTCGAGGCGATCTCCAACGGGGTGCCCGCGTTCCGTAAACCCAAGAGCGCCAACGCCGCGAAGACACTCATGGCGATGGCGGCGACGGCCATCGTGATGTTCGCGGGGATCACCGCGCTGGCCATCGTCGCCAAGGTGCACGTCGCGGTGAACCCGTGCGATCTGATCGGGTTCGCCGGAAACTGCGAGACCGATCCGCAGCGCACCGTCATCGCCCAGATCTCGGCCGCCGTGTTCGGCGGCACCACCAACATCGGCTTCTTCTACGTCCAGGCCGCGACCGTGCTGATCCTCGTGCTCGCCGCGAACACCGCCTACAACGGTTTCCCGCTGCTCGCCTCGGTGCTCGGCCGCGACCGCTACCTCCCCGTCCAGCTCAACACTCGCGGCGACCGGCTGGCGTTCAGCAACGGCATCGTGCTTCTCGCCGTCACGGCGGGCGGATTGATCGTCCTGTTCGACGCGTCCGTCACCCACCTCATCCAGCTGTACATCCTCGGTGTGTTCACCTCCTTCACTCTCAGCCAGGCGGGCATGGTCCGGCACTGGAACCGCGTGCTGGCAACCGAATCCGACGCCCGCGAACGTCGTCGCATCCACGGCCGACGGGCCCTCAACGGCACCGGCGCCGTCCTCACCGGCACCGTCCTGATCATCGTCACGATCACGAAGTTCACCCAGGGCGCCTACCTCGTAGTCATCGCCATGCCGATTCTGTTCTTCCTGATGCGCGGGGTGCGGCGGCACTACGACCGGATCGCGGCCGTCCTCGTCGTCGACGAGGACAGCTTCACCCTCCCCTCCCAGGTGCACACCATCGTGCTGGTGTCCGTGCTCAACAAACCCACCGCCCGGGCGCTGGCCTACGCCCGCGCCACCCATCCGACGACGCTCGAGGCCGTCACCGTGCTGGGCGACAGCACCGGAAAACTGCAGCGGGAGTGGGAGAAGTACGAAGTTCCGGTGCCGCTGAAAGTCCTCGAATCGCCGTACCGTGAAGTCACCCGGCCCATCGTGGGGTACGTGAAATCCGTCCGGAAGCGGATCCCGGACGGAGTCGTCACCATCTTCATCCCCGAGTACGTGGTCGGTCGCTGGTGGGAACACCTGCTGCACAACCAGAATGCGCTGCGACTCAAGGGCCGGTTGCTGTTCACGTCCGGGGTGATGGTCACGAGCGTGCCGTGGCTGCTGGATTCGGCCACCCGGGTCGGGGCGCCGCTCGGCAAGCCGGCGCCGGGCGACATCCGGCGCGGCCTGCCCACCACTCCCGAGCTCAGCGGAAAGTCGACTTCAGGTACTCCGTGAGACCGTCGACCGCGACCGGACTCTGCCGGAACCCGAGATAGCCGTCCGGACGGACGACGAACGCGGCGGAACCCTCCGCGCCGTACGCGTGCGCGAACTCGCCGTCGCGGTCCCGGACGAGGGGAAGCACCGTTTCCCCGACATCGGCGGAAGGCGACGCGACGAGGTACGTGTCGACGAGTCCCTGGGTCGCCGCCTCCACGGACGTCGCCGCGGCCTCGAGCAGTTCCAGCCCACGCGCGTCGACCGATTCGTCGGCGTACAGCAGCAACGTGTGGTTCCGTCCCGCGAGGAGAGTGAACAGCCGGAGGGGAAACGCGACCGCGGCACGGGTCAGCCCGCGGGCGTCCGGTGCGCGGCTGCCGGGCGTGAGCGCCGCATTCGACTCCGGTTGGGCGACGATCGGACTGTCCGCGTAGCTGATGAGGAGTTGAGCCTCGCGTCGGATCACATAGTCGGGATCCGACGACCCCGCCCCGATTCCCTCCCGGGCGCTGCGCACGGTGCGTCCCACCACCTCCTCGCCGACGGGCCGCCGTTCGGCGTCGTAACTGTCCAGCAGATCGGAGGCCGCGGCGCCGGACACGGCCAGCGCGACCTTCCACGCCAGGTTGTGGGCGTCCTGGATGCCGGTGTTCATGCCCTGCGCGCCGGTCGGCGGATGAATGTGGGCGGCGTCGCCCGCGACGAACACCCGTCCGCGCCCGTACGAGTCGACGATGCGGTGGCTGATCCGGAAGACGGAGGACCAGCGGAGGTTCGACGCCCGCGTCGGCTCGGGTGACAGGCGGTCGAGCACGGCCTGGATGTGGCTCAGCTCCGGTTTGGGTCCCGCTTCGAAGCCGTGCGCGATCTTGTCGGCGGCCGGGGTGCCGGTGCCGGCGAGGTCGCTGGGCACCAGCATCGACATCCGGTAGCGGCGGCGCCCGGGTAGCGGAATGCATACGAGCAGATCGTCGGTCTCGCCGTCCGTCTGATGCATCGACCGGATTCCGTAGCCACGCGGCATCGACCAGTCGACCTCGACGTCGCCGAGCATGTACTGCTCGACGAACGCACCGCCTTCGAAGGTGAGGCCGAGGCCCTTGCGGACCACGCTGTGGGCGCCGTCGCAGCCGAGAAGGTACTGGGTTCGGACGGTTTCGTCGCCGTCCGCGCCGGTGACCGTGGCGACGACGCCGTCGTCGTCCTGTTCGAACGCCGTCAGTTTCGTACCTCGTTCGATCGTGGTGCCGAACGTGGCCAGATATTCGGTGAGGATGCGTTCGGTCTCGTACTGGGGCAGACCGATGAATTCGAACGGGACGTCGGCCGGTAACGCCAATTCCAGACGGGCAACCTCGTCGCCGTTGACATACACGATCTGTCCGCGCATCTGGATCGCCGCGTCCAGGATGTGCCGCAGCACACCCATGCTCTCGAACACCTCGAGGCTGCGCGGTTGGATTCCCACCGCCTTCGCATACTGCGGTGGCTCGAGGAGTGGATCGATGATGCGGCAGGCGACACCTCGCCTGCGCAGTTCGATCGCCGCCGTCAGACCGACCGGACCAGCTCCGACCACCAATACCTCGGGATGCACCACAAGACACCGCCTCGTCAGCAGGGACCGACCACCGACCAGTATGCGGGACCGACGATGCACTTGACCGGCGTTCGGGCCAGACCCGGATCCTTCACGTTCGCGCGGTGTGGAGTCTCGGCCGGTGAACTGCTTCCCGGGCCACCAGTTCGATCGTGACGGCCACCGCACACGTCTGCGCGAGCAGCAGCCCTACGAGGACGAGGATCTGGACCGCCCCGGCCTGAACGGCGGAACCGCTTGCCAGCAGCACCCCGACGAACGCCCCCGGCAGGGTGACCAGCCCGACCGTCCGGGTCTGATCGAGTCCCGGGAGCAACGCATCCGAGGCCGCAGACCGGACCACTTCCATGCGGGCATCGCGGACGTCGAGTCCGAGGCTGAGCCCCGCCTCCACCTCACCCCACCGCTGTTCGACCGCATCGAGCGCGCGTCGCGCGGCGAGGGAGGTGGCCGTCATCGCACCGCCGAGCACGATTCCGCCGACGGGAACGATTGCGACACCTTCGAGCGGAACCACCCGGCTGACCAGCATCAACGGCACGACGATCCCCACACCCGCAGCGAGGGACAGCGCCAGCCACGCGGCCGACCGGCCGGCTTTCGCGCGGCGAGCGGACGTTCCCACCGCCGCCACGAACATCACGGCCAACACGAGGATCGAGGACCACAGATGCGCGAGAGCCGCGGCCAGGATCAGGGACACCGCGGCGAGCTGGGCAGCGCCGCGAATCGCCGCGGCCGGCACGACGAGTGGGCTACCGAGGTGGGTGAAGCGGTAGACCACCGCCGCGCACACGACCATCACGGTGCACAGCACAGCCAGTCCGACACCGGGATTCGCCAAGGACGTACTCACCCGGCTCAGTGTTCCTCACTTCCTGGCCGCGAGAATACCGAGAGTGACCGTTATGCCGACGAATCCCGGGCCGCGCATGCGACCATGGATGGAGTCGACGCTCTACGCCCGATGACGCTGACCGGAGGCCGTGGCGATGGACGACCGGGCGAACACAGCGCACCCGCGGGTCGTGGTCGAGACCGAACACGACCGGACGAGCTACAGCGCGGGCAAGGCCGTCCGCATCGGCCGGGATCCGCAGCTGGAGATCACGATCGTCGATCCGATGGTGTCGCGCGAGCATGCACGGCTCACCTGGGACGAGGGATGGCAGCTGGTCGACTCCGGCAGCAAGAACGGGATCTACGTCGACGGTGCGCGCCGAGAAAAGGTCCCCGTCACGAACCCCGTCGTCGTCCGCCTGGGTGACGCTGCCGAGGGGCCGGTCGTGCGGATCTCGGTCGAGGACCCGGACGCGACGCGACAGGACGTGGGCGCTCGATGGGACGAGTCGACGATCGGCGTAGGTGCCCCGAGCGCCCCGCCCCCGACACCGCACGAGGCGGTCCCGAAAGGATCCCTCACGGTGGGACGGTCGCCCGACAACGACATCGTCGTCCGGGACGTGCTGGCCTCACGCCATCACGCCATCGTCCACAACGTGCCGTCCGGCCTCGAGATCGACGACCTGGGGAGCGTCAACGGAACGTTCGTCGGAGACATCCGGGTGTCGCGCGCGCAGCTGACCGACGGCGACGTCGTCACGATCGGCAACACCGATTTCAGCGTGCAGGAAGGCAGGCTCGTTCCACGGCAGGCGGTGGTTCCGACCGCAGGCGGGCTGCGGGTGGACGGCGTCGGACTCACCATCGAAGGCGGGCGTCGGCTGCTCGAGGACGTCACGTTCACTGCCCAGCCCGGCAGTCTCACCGCGGTGATCGGCCCCTCCGGCGCGGGAAAGACCACGGTGGCCACCATCATCTCCGGTTCGGAACGCCCCACGGAAGGTGTGGTCGAGTTCGAGGGACGCAGCGTGCACGCCGAATACCAGGTGCTGCGCTCCCGAATCGGGATGGTCCCCCAGGACGACGTCGTGCACCGGCAGTTGACGATCAGGCAGGCGCTCGGCTACGCCGCGGAGCTGAGGCTGCCGCCGGACACCAGCCGGGCCGACCGTGAGGAGGTGATAGAGACCGTGCTCGACGAGCTGCAGCTGTCCGAACACGCCGACACAAGGGTCGATCGGCTGTCCGGCGGCCAGCGCAAACGCGCGTCCGTCGCGATGGAGTTGCTCACCGGCCCGTCCCTGCTGATCCTCGACGAACCGACGTCGGGTCTCGACCCTGCGCTCGACCGGCAGATCATGGCGACGTTGCGCCGCCTCGCCGATTCGGGCCGCGTCGTCGTCATCGTCACGCATTCGCTGTCGTATCTCGAGATGTGCGATCAGGTCCTGCTCCTCGCACCGGGCGGCAAGACCGCCTACGTGGGCCCGCCGGACAAGGTCGGGGCCGCGCTGGGCAGCACCGATTGGGCCGATATCTTCGCCCGCGTCGCGGCCGACCCCGACGGGGTGTTCGCCGAGTACCGCGCGACCCGCCCCGCCGTAGAGGTGCCACCACCGAGCCCGCCCGGACCTCTCGGCAGTCCCGCGCACACGTCGCGGCGCAAGCAGTTGAGCACCGTCGTCCGCCGGCAGGCGCGGCTGATCCGCGCCGACCGTGGGTACCTGATCTTCCTGTCCCTTCTTCCGTTCGTGCTCGGCGGCCTGGCCGTGCTCGTGCCCGGAGACACCGGGTTCGGTCCGTCGGGCCTCGACGAATCCGGTGAACTCACCCAGATCCTGGTCGTTCTGATCCTCGGCGCCGCGTTCATGGGTTGCTCACTGACCATCCGCGACCTCGTCGGGGAGCGCATGATCTATCACCGCGAACGTGCCGCCGGCCTGCTGCCGTCCGCCTACCTGACGGCGAAGATCGTCGTCTTCTGCGCCGCCGCGATCGTGCAGTCGGTGATCATGGTGACGATCGTGTTCGTGGGCAAGGGTTTTCCGGGCCGGGGCAGCGTGATCCCCTCCGGCTCCGTCGAATTGATCGTGGACATCGCCGTCACCACCTGCTCCTGCGTCCTCGTCGGATTGGCGTTGTCGTCGGTGGCGCGCTCGAACGAGCAGGTGATGCCGATGCTGGTGGTCACGATCATGGTGCAGTTGGTGATGTGCGGAGGACTGATCACGATCACCGGACGCGCCGTGCTCGAACAGGTGTCGTGGCTCTTCCCCTCCCGCTGGGGGTTCGCGGCCGCCGCCTCGACGGTGGACCTGCGCACGAACGCCACCGGCACCGAACCCGACACGCTCTGGCAGCACAGCGCATCGTGGTGGCTGCTCAACATCGCCATGCTGGTGCTCATCAGTTGCGTGCTCGCGGTCGTCACCTACAGCCGGCTCCGGCTGCGCCGTCCCCGCCGGCGCTGAAACAGATGCTGCGGTCTACTCGTCTTCCAGACCCGCCGGTGCGCCGACGCCGAAGACATTCATCATCTGAGACAGGGTCCGGTAATAGCCGACCAGGACCACGAGTTCGAGCAGCGCCGAGTGACCGAGGCCGGCTTCGAATCGACGGAAGTCCTCGTCGCCGAGGGTGTTGGCGCCCGCGAGCAGATGACGGCACACGTCGTACGCAGCCTGTTCAGTGGGGTCTTCGGAACGGAACTCGCCGCTCCGAAGTGCCGTCGTCTCTTCGGCGCTCAACCCGACGGCGTGTCCGACCCGTTCGTGGGCATAGCGTTCGAACTCGCTCTCCGTTGCGGCAGCGACCGTGAGTATCGCGATTTCTCTGATCCGGGCGGTCATCGCCGTCCGATATCGCACCGCACTCCCGAGTTCCTGCAGCGCTGAACCGAGTCCGGGCACGTGCAACATCAACCCGAAGGGCCCGTTGAGCCTGCCCTCGTCATCCTGAAACGCGAACAGCTGGGGCCCCTGTGCGCGCGGACCCGTCACGATGCTGTCGTACAACGCCTGCTGCTCGACGTCCAACTCGGCGGGCGTCAGGGCCTTGATCCGTGAATCTTCCATGGAGTTACCATCTTTCAAAATTGTCGGCCAGCGGAGACGCGGTGACGAGACAGAGTATGCCGCGCCGGGCGCCGTTGTCCTCCGCCGACCTCGAATCACACCCCGAACTGAAGCTATTCGTTCGGTGGATTTCCCCCATACAGAACTGCCGATTCCCGAATACATCCTGATCCGCCACCCTTGAGCCACGGGCCACCGCGGTGAGTGGACCCGCGTCCAGGCGAAGAGGTGACGTCAACGTGAGAACCCCGGTCGGGCAGTCCGCCCGATACGAGATCCAATTCTGTCCCGACATCGAGTTCGGGCGTCCCCACGGGCACGTCCTCCGACTCGATCTGTCTCTCCCGCTCGGCGTTGCCGGCCCCGCCGTCGTCCTCTACCTACACGGTGGTGGTTGGATGACCGGTTCTCGCAAGAGTCATGCCGCGCGGGCGGAGCGACTCGCGCAACACGGATTTGCTGTCGCGAGCATCGACTACCGCTCCTCCACCGCCGCTCCCTTCCCCGCCCAGATCATCGACATCGTGACCGCGATCGAGTGGCTGAACGGGCCCGGGCAAGCCTTCGGTGTCGACACGAATCGTGTCGCTCTCTGGGGCGCTTCGGCAGGCGCCCATCTCGCGCTTCTGGCCACCGCCACTCCGGCGATTCCGCGTGCACCGCACGATCTGCCCGGGCCACACGTGCAGGCCGCTGTCGGCTACTTCGGATGTTACGACCTCACCTCCCGGGGCGACCGCGACCGTCCGGACGCCGACTCGCCGATACCGCGGGAGATCCTCGAGCAGGACTGGCCGTCAGGGGTCCCCGCACCGCCGTCGGCTCGTTACCTGAGAGCCCGATTGCTGGGGATCGACGAATCGACGGTGTGCGATCGCGAACTCGCCGCTATCAGCCCGTTCGCGAAGGCGCACGACATTCACGTGCCGGTCTTCCTCCTCCACGGAACACGCGACTCGGTCACGTCGGTGCAGCAGAGCCGGCGGATGGCACAGGAACTTCGACGCCGCGGGAAGACGGTACGCCTGCGCCTTCTCGAGGGCGCCAACCACGAGGACTCCGCGTTCCACACGGACACCACGGTCGCCGAAGTGGCCGCGTTCCTGCACGAACACCTGGGCCGGTCCTACCCCACGCCCCCGCTTCCCACGATGCCGTACAACAAGGAGATTGATTCGAAATGACTGCTCGAGTAATAGTCGTCGGCGGCGGACCGTCGGGTCTGACGGTCGCGACCGAACTGGCCCGGGCCGGAGTCGACGTCGTCGTCCTCGAACGTCGAACGCAGCCGGTGCAGTCGCGGGCCGGGACCGTATTGCCGAGGGTTCTCGAGCTTCTCGATTCTCGGGGCCTCGTGCAGAAGTTCATCGACCGGGCCGCGACCATTCGGTCCAATCCGCTGATCCCCGTTCATATCTGGGCCGGGATGCAACCGGTGGAATGGCGTCACCTCGAATCGAGATTCGGGTTTCGGCTGGTTCTTCCCCAGAATCACACCGAGGAACTGTTGCTGGAGGAAGCGCTCCGTCTCGGTGTTGTCGTCCGGCACGGCGTGACTGTCGAATCCGTCGTTCAGCAGTCGACCGCCGTGACCGTGACCGCGGCGGCCGAGGACGGACCCGTGAGGTTGTCAGCCGATTATCTGGTCGGCGCGGACGGCGGGCGGAGTATCGTGCGGTCGCAGCTCGGTCTCGGTTTCGAGGGCCACGGGCCGACATTCACCGGAATCGTGGCAGACCTGAGGATGGATCGGCCCTGGCCCGAAGCGCGGCGGATGATCGACAACGACAAGGGCTGGGTCACCTCGTTCCCGTTCGGTGAGAACGAGTCCATCACCCGGTTCAACATCGTGCACGCCGAGCGCAGGCACGCTCCTGCGTCGGAGCCGATCACGGCCGACGAGGTCCGCCGATGCCTCACCGATGTTCTGGAGAAGGACCTGCCGTTCGACGACCTGGTGTGGGCGTCCCGTTTCACCGATTCGCTCAGAATCGCAACGAAATTCCAGCAGGGTCGAGTGTTCCTCGTCGGCGAATCGGCGCGCATCCACTATCCCGCCAGCGGCGTCGGGATGAACTTCTGCATCCAGGATGCGTTCAACCTCGGGTGGAAACTCGCCGCGGTCATCAATGAACACGCAGGACCGGCGCTCCTGGAAACCTACGAGGCCGAACGCCGCCCGGTGGCGGAAGCACTGCTGAGAAGTGTCGCGGCGCAGTGTTCGGTCCAGTTCGACTTCACACCGGAGGGGGTGGCGTTCAAGCGGATGTTCGAACGCGACCTGATGCCCATTCCGGAGGTCAACCGCCGAATCGGGCTCGAACTCAACGGGCTGTCCTTCCCCTACCCCGCTGATTCGCACCAACACCCGATGGTCGGATACCGCTGTCCCGATCTGGATCTCGTCACCCGGGCCGGTCCGATGAGGATGGGTGAAATGCTGCGCGAATCCGCTCTCGTCCTCGTCGACGCCACCGGGGCGGGCACATACGCGGACCTCGCTCTGCAGGGCGTGCCGGTTCGCGCACACACCGGCCACATCGTGCTGGCACCCACCGGGCTGGGCGACGTCAAGAGCCTGCTGGTCAGGCCGGACGGATACATCGCCTGGGCCAGCGCCGACACCCCCGCACGCGAGGACGCACAGCTGGCGATCAAGCGGTGCCTCGCCGTCGAATGAAATGCCGGGAGGGCCCCGCACTCACTCGAGCGACTTGACGAGTTGCGCTCTGAGCCAGCGATGTTCGGGATCCGCGTTGTACATCGGGTGCCACCACAGCGCATGGTTCAGTGGGGCGAGATTCAAGGGGAAGTCGACCGACCGAATTCCCATTCCGCCGCTCATCCGGGCCGCCAATCGCTCCGGCAGAAGGGCGATACGATCGGTGTGGGCGACGAAATACGGCAGAGCCAGGTAGTTCTCGCCGACAACCTGCACGTACGGTTCGACTCCCTGAGCCCTGACCTGATGCAGCGGTGTCGTCGCGGCGTGGGGATGCGTCTGAAACACAGCCCACGGGTATTCGGTGAGCTGGTCCAGCCGTATTGCGTCCCCGACGTGCTCGTTGTCCTCGGCCACCACGCAGACCCACCGGTCGGAGAAGAGGTCGACCGAGGGCAGGTCGCTGACGAAGCCACGGGGTACGACCAGGGCATCGGCGGTACGGAGACTGTCCGATGCGCGGTCGACGATCTCCGGTCGCAACTGCACGAAGTTGATGCGCAGGTGCGGAGCCTGCGCCAGCAGATCGCGGGTGACGGTGTCGCCGACGGCGGCGAGCATGTAGTCGGACATGATCAGGGTGAACTCGCGGCTGGACCGTTCGATCTCGATGCCCGGCTCGGCGTCGAGCACTCGATCGACTGCGGAGATCGCCACCGTCGTGCGCTCGACCAGGCTGCGGGCGAGCGGCGTGAGTTGATACGAGTTGCCGACCCGAGCCAGTAGCGGATCCCCGAAGTACCTCCGAAGCCGCGCGAGAGCCGCACTCATTGCCGGCTGGCTCAGACCGACTTCGATCGCCGCGCGGCTCACGCTCCGCTCGCGCAGGAGCGCGTCCAAAGACACGATGAGGTTGAGGTCCAGCTTCGCGCGATGGCCGGAGATCCGCTGTATCGAGCTCATGGATACAAACTATAGGCAACCCGGCGTTCCCAAATAGCCGCGGGAAAATGAGACTGAGAGCAGTCAATCTGCCTCTCTCCGAACAGGACATTCATGGACCCGAGTCATGCCCGACCACGCCGCACACTCCTCCGGGGAGCAACGGTCGTCAGCGTCGATCCGGCCATCGGAAACTTCGACCGAGCCGACATTCTGATCTGCGACGATCTGATCGCAGGAATCGACGCGCGGATCGACGTCGAACCGGACGTCGAGGTCGTCGACGTCGACGGCATGATCGCGCTTCCCGGATTCGTCGACACTCACCGCCACACCTGGCAGAGCGTCATGCGGCACGGATACGCCGAACTCGATCCTCTCCAGTACTTCGACGAAATGCTCAGGGGAATCGGGGCGGGGTACGAGCCCGAGGACGTCAGGATCGGAAACCTCCTCGGCGCGGTCTCGGCGCTGAGTGCAGGCACGACCACCCTCTTCGATTGGTCCCACATCCAGAACTCGCCCGAGCATTCCGACGCTGCGGTCACCGGTCTGCGCGAGGCGGGTATCCGTGCCGTCTTCGGCCACGGATGGCCACTGCAGGGCGACGGCCGGTGGACCGAGAACAGCATGCTCACCCACCCGGCCGACATCGAACGGCTGCAGAAGGAGCACTTCTCCGATCCCGGCGGACTCGTGACGTTGGCGATGGCGGCCAGAGGCCCCGAGATGGCGGCGCCCGGGGTATGGCAGGCCGACCTCGCCCTCGCGCGCGACCTGGGTATCCGCACGTCGGTGCATGCCGGCGCGTACACGCACAACGAACCGGTACACGCCGTGGCGCAGTACGACAAGGCGGGCCTTCTCGCCGACGACCTGACGTTCGTGCACTGTTGCCGCTCCTCCGACGCCGAACTCGCGATGATCGCCGACGCCGGCGCCACCGTGTCGATCGGCGTGCACTGCGAGCTCAACTCGCAAGGCATCGGCGACGTCCCCCTCGACCGCATGCTCGCCGCCGGTGTACGACCGAGCCTCAGCGGGGATACCGAAACCAAATGCAGCGGAGACATGTTCACGCAGATGCGAATGCTCTTCGGTTACCACCGTTCGTGGATGGGCGGCGGGCACAGCTCCGTCGCCGCCGATCGTACGCAGCTGTTCCTGCAAGATGTGCTGGCATTCGCCACCATCGAGGGGGCGAGAGCGATCGGACTCGACGACCGGATCGGCTCGCTCACTCCCGGCAAGCAGGCCGACATCATCCTGGTGCGTGCAACCGACCTGAACCTGGTGCCCGTACTCGATCCGGTTGCGTCCGTGGTTCTCGCCGCTCACGAGGGCAATGTCGATTCGGTGCTCATCGGCGGGCGATTCGTCAAGCGCGGCGGAGTCGTGCTCGGGTGTGATCCGTCCGCTCTCGTCGATGCGGCGGAGGCATCGCAACGACGGATCCTGGGAAGACGCGCCGGCCGCTAGCACCCGTGTGCGCGTGACCCCCGTCCGAACAGGGTGTATTCACAGCACGAATTCCCTCCATCATGAGTTGCCGCTTCCCGGATAACCCGAGAACAGGAACAGTGATGGTCATCACCACCGCAACAAAGGAGCAAGGCATTGACCATGTCACGCGGGGACGAATTCAGGCGCGGGTGGCCGACTCTGTCAGCGGCCGCCGTGGGTGTCGGCACCGGGGTATCCGGGCTCGCCATCTACTCGGCGGGTCTGTTCACCAGCGATCTCGGTAGGGAGATCGGCCTCAGCGCTGCAATGTACGGGCTGTCCATCACCTTGCTGACCTTCGGGATGGCACTCGCCGCCCCCGTCGTCGGCTACGCCGTCGACAAGTTCGGAGTCAAGGCCCCGACGATTGCCGGAGCACTGTGCCTGGCAACCGGATTCGCCGCACTGGGAACGGTCGTGCACTCGGTGCCGGCCTACATGACAGCGATGGCGTTGATCGGATTCTTCGGTGCAAGTTCCGGACCGATTGCCTTCACCCGGGCGGTGAGCAGCTGGTTCGACCGCGCCAGGGGCCTCGCGCTCGGCATCACGATGATGGGAATGGGACTCTCCGGCGCCATCATTCCGGTCGCCATCGGACGCGTCATCGAACTCGAAGGATGGCGGCTCGGCTACCTCACGTTGGCCTGCATCGCGCTTGCCGGAACCCTTCCCACCCTCTTCCTCCTGAAGGTTGCACCCCGAAGCGTACGTACGCAGAGCACGCCCGGCCGGCAGGGCGACGACGGTGACGACTTCGCCACAATCCGTCGGAACCCGCTCTACTGGCGGCTGATTCTCACATTCGGCCTGATGTCGGTCGCCTTCACCGGCCTCGTCCCCTACCTGGTCCCCATGCTTCGGCAGTACGGGATGAGCGTCGGCGGTGCGGCATCGATCGCATCGATCATGGGACTCGCGGTCATCCTGAGCCGACTGGTGATCGGACTGCTCATCGACATCCTCCGGCCGACCGCGGTCGCGGCCTCGCTCTGCCTGCTGTGTGCCACCGGCGTCGTTCTGTTCGCAGTCGGCGGAGTCGGATTCGCCCCCGTCCTGGCCTTTACGCTGGGGTGCATGCTCGGCGCCGAGCTGGACATGGTGGGCTACTTCACGTCGCGGTACTTCGGACTCGCCGCCTTCGGAAAGGCCTATGCAGGACCGTATATGGCGTTCGTCCTCGGCGGCGGTATCGCGCCGTTGTGGGTCGGTGCCGTGGTGGACCGAACAGGAAGCTACACCGCAGTCCTCTACGTCGTCGCCGCGCTGACGGTCCTGTGCGCCGTCGCCTTCCTGGCCCTGCCGTCCCCGCGGCGGGTCACCCCCGACCCTTCCGATACGAGGCCGACACCCGCCTCCGTCAACGCAGATCTCTGACCACACACAACAGACACCGCTCCAGGAGAACCACTTTCATGCGTATCGCCAACATCGACGACCGTGCCGCCCTCGTCATCGGAGACGAGGGGGCCGAGCGAGCCGTCGACCTCGCCCACGCCTCCCGCGGCCGGTTCGGCCCCGAACTGCTCGCCGCCTACCAGACTTGGGACGCCGTCACCGGATGGGCCGCCGAACAGGACCTCTCGGCCCTGGCCGATGACAGCTTCGCGATCGACCGCACCCTGCTGGGTGCACCGTCACCGGCCCCCCGGCAGGTGTTCGCCGTCGGGCTGAACTACCACGCCCACGCCGCCGAATCCGGCTTCGAATCCCCCACCCACCTGCCACCGGTGTTCACCAAGTACGCCTCGTCCTTCACCGGCCCCGACACCGACGTCGTGATTCCCGCCGGCGGCAACGTCGACTGGGAGATCGAACTCGTCGCCGTCATCGGCCGCGAAACCACCAACATCGACGAGGCCGACGCCTGGGCGCACGTCGCCGGCCTCACCGCCGGACAGGACATCTCCGAACGGATCACCCAGACCCGCGGTCCCGCACCACAATTCGGGCTCGGAAAATCGTTCGCCGGGTTCTCCCCGCAAGGCCCCTGGCTGGTCACCCCGGACGAGTTCACCGACCCCGACGACCTCGAACTCGGCTGCACCATCGACGGTGAACAAGTGCAGAAGGGCCGCACCCGCGACCTGATCTTCCCGATCTCGACGCTGATCGCCGCCCTCTCGCACAATGTGACCCTCTACCCCGGTGATGTCATCTTCACCGGCACCCCCGCCGGCGTCGGCGTCGGCCGCAACCCGCAACGGTTCCTGCAGCCCGGCGAGAAGCTCGACAGCTGGATCGACGGCATCGGTCAGCTGCACCAGCGTTTCGTCGCCCACCCCGACGCGAAGTAGAGGACACCGATCATGGCACTACACGGACTGGGCAAGGTCACCGTCGGCGTCCCCAACGTCGACGACACCATCGCCTACTACACCGAATTCGGACTCGAACACCGCGGGAACGGGGTGTTCGCGACCCGCAACGGCGGCGAACAACTCCACATCGTGCACGCATTCACCCGTCGACTGGTCGAATTGACCGTCGCCGCCGACGACCCCGACGACATCGCCGCCATCACCCGGCGTTTGCACGGCCTCGGTGTGGCGACCCGTCAAGACGGCACGTCCGTCAGTGCCGTCGAACCGGTCACCGGCACGATCGTCAGGGTGGCGGTCCGGCCCCGGATCGTCATCGAGCCCGCGGTGTTGCCGACGCCGTACAACGGGCCCGGGCGCATCGACCGCTGGGGACGGGCCCCGTTCCTCACCCGCACCGAACCGGTGCGCCCCCGCAAACTCGGGCACGCGGTGATCGGGTCCACCGACCTCCAGACGACGATGAAATTCTTCACCGAGGGCCTGGGCTTCAACGTCAGCGACTACATGGGCGACAAGGCCGCGTTCCTGCGGTGCTCCGTCGAGCATCACAACGTGCTCGTGATGGCCGCACCGGTGAACTTCATGCACCACACCAGCTGGCAGGTCGACGACATCGACGAGGTCGGCCGCGGCGCGCACGCGATGCTCGAGAACAACCCCGAACGCCACATCTGGGGACTCGGCCGGCACCATGCCGGCGCGAATTTCTTCTGGTACCTCAAGGACCCGGCCGGGAACTTCTCCGAGTACTACTCCGACATGGACACCGTCGCCGAGGAAGAACTCTGGTCACCGGAAGTGCTGCACGGACTGCAAGGTCTGTACGCCTGGGGGCCACCACCGCCCCCGTCGTTCCTCGAACCCGATGACCTCGCCGCCCTGATGACCGGAGCACACTCCGGCACGGGGTGACGAGCGGGTCGAGGGATTCGGTGCCGGCTAGATCAGTTCGACGACGGTCCCCAGGTCGTGCACATGCTCGCTGTCCGACGTTCCGGGGGCCGGCGTGATGTCGCCACGTGCCGTGAGTGCCATCGACCTCGCCTCGCCCGCGGCGAAGGCGACCGGTACTGCCACGGCAACGGACAGGAGGGCAGCTCCTGCGTCGAACGCCAAGCGTGCGACACCGAAAGCACAGTTCGCCGATTCTCGGATCGTCATCGTCCGCCTTCCTTCATCCCAGTCCACGGGACGTAGCGGACCACTCCCTTTGACCTGACAATTACCCGTTCGACGTTACGAGGGGCCCGCACTACTCGCGAGTACCAAACCGACCATATCGAATGGTTTACTCAGCGGCCGTCGAATCCGGCGACGGAAGCAGAGAAGACAGGCACGTATCCGGGTAATTCAGCCGATGCGCCCGGATCGGCCCGGGACCACCCTGTAATCGGACGTCCCGACGACGCGACACCACACCGAGCGCACTGGAGCAACGACGGCATGAACCCACACACCGGGAATCACGGATATCACCTGGTTCACACGTTCCGCCGGCCTCCGGTACGGCCGGGGCGCCACGCACTGCATGCCGCCGCATCCAGGATCGGAATCCCGTGCACCCTCGGCGCCGGCGACCACCGCGCCTTCGACAGCTCCGGTCTCGTTCAATGGGCGTACAAACAGGCCGGTGTGGCCGTTCCTCGCACCACCTACGAGCAACTCCGACACGGGACTGCCGTGGACGAGAGCGACCTGCAGCCCGGTGACGTCGTCCTCTTCTACGGGGGCGGCCACGCGGGGATCTATGCAGGAAACGACACGGTCGTCCACGCACCCGCTCCGGGACGGCCGGTCACGCGAGTGGCCATGAGCTCCATGTCATTTCACGCAGCGCGCCGATACTGACGACCGGCTACAGCCTCCAGCGACCCCGAACAGGGCGGCTGGAGGCGTCGACCACCCGCGACACCGTTGACTCAGTGAGCGGCGTTGTACGCATCCTCGATCTCGGCAGGAATACGTCCACGCGCGGACAACTCATACCCCTGCGACGTCGCCCATTCTCGAATTTCCTTTGCCTGGCTCCGTCCCTGGGACGGTGCCACTGCAGGAGTCGACCGACGCTTTCTTCCACCGACCCGAGTTGCATGCTCGATGTAGTAGTCGAGAGTCTTGTGGAATTCCCTGGCGTTCTTGACCTTCAGATCGATCTCGTAGTCGACGCCGTCGACAGAGAACGGAATGGTCTCCCCCTTACCGTTCTTGATCGGAGTTCCGTCGATGTCGTCGATGCGTTCGACAACAACTTTGCGCGCCACAGTTCCACTCCTTCATCGTCGATAACCCGGGGAACACTACGTCGAAGTATTGTTCACCTGCCAATCCCCGACGGAGTTTTCGAATTGCAGACCCGGGTCCGTCTGATTGGAGCACCCAGCTGTCGGGGTATTCGCCGGACATGACACCGAAGGACGCATCCGGACCGAAGACCACGACCACCGACAGCGGCGCCCCGGGCGCGGACAAGGACGTGATGTCCGATCCGGCCGAGGACGACAAGAGTTCGGGCGCCGACTGGAGCGGCGAAGGTGGCGCGACCCCTGAGGGGCCCGCCACCGACACCGACACCGAGGACTAGGTCACCAGGGGATCTGACCGAGGACCACACCGATCACCAGCATCGACAGCGACACCAGCGCCGCGCGCCACAGCACCTTCTTGTGATGGTCCGCCAGCGGGACACCCGCCAGGGTCACGAGCAGAAGGATGGCCGGGACGAGGGGGCTCTGCATGTGGAACGTCTGGCCGGTGATGGATGCGCGGGCCATCTCGACCGGCTCGATGCCGTACGTGGCCGCCGTCTCGGCGAGCACGGGCATGATGCCGAAGTAGAAGGCGTCGTTGCTCATGAAGAACGTGAACGGCAGGCTCAGGATGCCCGTGATGACGGCCAGGTGCGGTCCGAGCGAGGCCGGGATGATCTCGAGCAGCCACTGCGCCATGGCCTCGACCATTCCGGTGCCCTGGAACACGCCGGTGAGCACGGCCGCGGCGAACACCATCGCGACCACGGAGACGATGCTCGACGAGTGGCGGGTGATGGCTTCCTGCTGTTCCTTGACCCGCGGGAAGTTCACCGTCAGCGCGATCGATGCGGCCACCATGAACAGGACCGGAATCGGCAGCACGTCCATCACGAGCACGACGAGCAGCGCCACGGTCACGAGCGCGTTGAACCACAGCAGCTTCGGTCGCAGCGTGGGCCGCTGGGGGTCGAGACCGTCGACGAAGCCCTGGCCGTCGTCCGATCCGGCGTCGCCGGAGCCGCCACCCGTTCGGGGTGTGTCGCCGTTACCCCCGGATCCGGATCCGGTCAC
>NZ_LTCZ01000006.1:0-37140 GCF_001583455.1 Rhodococcus sp. LB1
CGGGCGTACGCCCGGGCAGAGGAAACAGGAGGATTCGACCCCCGCGCCGGCTGGGCCGACGGTCAGTGATGTCGGGCACGACCCGAACATGCCCCCCAATACGGTGCGGGTGCTGCGACAGGAGTTCGGGATCGACATCTCCGACCAACATCCCCGTCACCTCGACACACATTCAGCCGAGGGTGAGCTGGTGGCGGTGGAAGTCGAAGTGAAGGCCAGGGTAGCGGTAGAGCTGTTCGGCGGTCATGTAGTCGTCGAAGAACGGATCCCAGCGGACCGGAAAGTGCATGCCACGGTGCAGGTTCACCTCCGTTTCCCGGGCCAAGGAACGTTGCAGCGACGCAATGAGGCGGTCGAAGTGGCGGCCCATCCGGCGTCGGTTGTAGACGCGCGCCGCCAGGGCGGAGCCTCGATAGTTGACCTCGTCGAAGACTGGGGTGGCGGTATCGAGCGCGCGGGCGAACCGTCGGCTCGCACCCTCGGGCAACCGGGAGAACATCCGGATCAGCAGGAGCAGCCGGCGAACCACCATGTAGCCGAAGACCATGTGGAACAGCTCGACGCCGCGAGTTCCGTCGAGCTCTCGCGGCGTTCATCCGGTACCCGGTGGACCAACGAGCAGCTGCTGCTCGGACATGATGCGCCCCAGCTGATTCGGAGGGTTATCCGGCGACGGGGGAGCGGCGTTCGAGGACGACGGTGTCGCGCCAGATGCCGTCGAGCTGGGCGATGCGTTCGCGCACCCCGATGGTGCGGAATCCGGCGGAGTGGTGCAGGGCGATGCTGGCCCGGTTCTCCGGGAAGATCGAGGTCTGCAAGGTCCACACTCCGGCCTCGTCGGCGGCGATGACCTGGGTGCGCAGCAGGGCCTTGCCGACGCCGCGACCGCGCATACCGTCGGCGACGTAGATCGAGTTCTCGGCGACGCCCTGGTAGCAGTCCCGCCCGGAGGTCGGGGTCAGCGCCGCCCAGCCGACCACGACGTCGTCGATCTCGGCGACCCACCGATGCCCGGGCAGCCACAGTCCATCGAGAGTCGTCTGGAGGGGGACCTCGGTGGTGAAGGTGGCGGTGCGGGTCGCGATGCCCTCGCCGTAGATCCGGCGCACCGCCTCCCAATCCTCGTCACGCATGGGGCGCACGGTCACGTCGCCGGGCAGGTCGTCCGGGCAGCACGGTCGCGGGGTCAGCACCCCCATCACCGCATCGGCGGCGTGCGGGAGTCCGGTGCAGCAGGCCGGGTCGACCACGACGACGCTGCTGGTGCGGTCCTTGTGGACGGTGACGAACCCGACATCGGCGAGCTTGCGGACGTGGTGCGAGACGGTGGGCTGCCCGATGCCCAGGGCCTCGGCCAGCGCGCCCACGGTGATCCCGGCGGGCCGGGAGGCGACCTGATGCAGCAGCCGGACCCGGGTGGGGTCGGCGAGGCAGGCGAACCAGCCGGCGTAGGTGACCGCGTCCTCCGGCGCCAACGCATCCACCTGATCGGCGGCGGGGCGGACGGCCGGCATGTCCAGGGAAGTCATGTCCTTAATTATATCGACATTCATCGATGGTTGCATTCATCGACGTGCATCGATACTCTCCGTTCAAAGGATCGATGAACGTCGATGAAAGGATGATCGAGATGAACACCTTGCCCGTAGTCGTCGTAGGCGGCGGACCCATCGGCCTCGCCGCCGCGGCCCAATTGCGTGAGCGCGGCCTGACCCCGCAGGTCTTCGAACGCGGTCCGGTAGCCGGTGCGGCGATCTCCGAGTGGAACCACGTGCGGCTGTTCTCCAGTTGGGCTGAGCTGATCGACCCCGCCGCCCGCCGCCTCCTCGATGCCACCGGCTGGGTGGCCCCGGACGACGACGCGTACCCGACCGGCCAGGACTGGACCTCGAACTACTTGCGACCCCTCGCCGCCGCCCTCGGCGACATCGTGCAGCTGGGCACCGAGGTGATCGGCGTCGCCCGCCGCGGCCGCGACCGGGTCGTCGACGCCGGCCGCGACACCGAACCCCTTTCCGTGCACATCCGCCGCGCCGACGGCACCGAGGACCGCATCACCGCGCAGGCTGTCATCGACGCCTCCGGCACATGGACCACCCCCAATCCGCTCGGTGGTGAAGGCCTGCCCGCCCTCGGCGAGCGCGCCGCCACCGAGGTGATCGAGTACCGGGTCCCGAACATCGACGACCCCGACGTGCGCACCCGGTACGCGGGCAAGCACATCGTGATCGCCGGCAGCGGGCACTCCGCACTGACCGCCATCGTGGCGCTGGCCAATCTGGAGAGCCCGGGCACCCGGATCAGCTGGGTGCTGCGCCGCGGCGACGTCGGCTCCACCTTCGGCGGCGGCGAGGACGACCAGCTGCCCGCCCGCGGCGCCCTCGGCCTACGCGCAAAGCGGGCGGTCGACGCCGGACTGCTGACGGTGGTTCCCGGATTCCGCACCGCCACCATCGAACCCGACGGCGACAGCGGCCGGGTGGCGTTGATCTCAGACACCGGCGCCCGCATCGAGGACGTCGATCGGGTGGTGGTGCTCACCGGGTTCCGGCCCGACCTGTCCTGGCTCTCGGAAATCCGCCTCGGCCTGGATCCGGTGCTGCAGGCCCCGGTCGAGCTGGCGCCGCTGATCGACCCGAACGTGCACTCCTGCGGCACCGTCTACCCGCACGGGGTCGCCGAACTGTCCCATCCGGAGCCGAATGTGTTCCTGGTCGGGATGAAAAGCTACGGCCGCGCCCCGACGTTCCTGGCGATGACCGGGTACGAGCAGGTCCGCAGCATCGCCGCCGCCCTGGCCGGCGACCACGACGCCGCCGCCCGCGTCGAACTCACGTTGCCCGAGACCGGCGTCTGCGGTGGCGCCGGGGTGCCTGCCTGACCGCGCCTCGTGCCGCAGCTGATCGAACAGTGCTCCTTCCCGTCTCTGGCCGCTCACCCGGCATCCCGCATTGCCGGCGCAGCAAGATCGGCACCGGTCCCTGACCTAGTTCTGCGTCAGGTGCGTCCAACTCGAGGTTGGTTCGTCTGAGGAAGCGGACTCCCACTCACCACCGGGTGGGAGCACACCCTCCGAGAGGAACTTCCGATGACCACCCACCCGATAACCCGCCCCGCCCCTTACCGGTTCAGGGGTGTGCGATGAGCGCCCCGGCCGTCGTGGTCGAAGATTTGCACGTCGCCTACGGCAAAACCTGGGCACTCGACGGCGTCGACCTGACCGCCGCCGCAGGGACCACGCTCGGGGTGCTCGGCCACAACGGCGCCGGCAAGACCACCCTGATCCGCACCCTCACCACCCTGGTGCGTCCCACCGTCGGCCGCGTGCAGATCGAGGGCCTCGATATCGTCGCCGACGCCGACCAGGTGCGCCGCCGGATCGGGGTGACCGGCCAATACGCCGGCCTCGACGAATTCCTCACCGCCCGAGAGAACCTGGAGCTGATCGGCCGCCTGACCGGGCTGCGCCGCACCCCCGCCCGCGCACGAGCGGACGCTCTGATCGACCGGCTCGGGTTGGACGAGTACGCAACTCGGCGAGTCGGGGAACTCTCCGGGGGCTCGCGCCGCCGGATCGATCTGGCCGCGAGCCTGGTCGGGTCCCCGTCGGTGCTGTTCCTGGACGAGCCGACCACCGGCCTCGATCCGATCGCCCGCGCCGGGCTGTGGGACGTCGTCGACGAGCTCACCGAGGCGGGCACCACGGTCGTGCTCACCACCCAGTACCTCGAGGAAGCGGACCGGCTCGCCGACCACATCGTGGTCCTGCGCCGGGGCCGGGTCGCCGCCCGCGGCACCCCCGCAGAGCTGAAACGGATCGTCGGCGGCAAGGTCGTCAGCGCGACCGTCCCCGCCCATCAGCTCACCGCGCTGCCGTTCATCCCGGACACCGATCCGCGGGTCGACGACAACCGGGTTCGGGTGTCGGTCACCGTCGACGACGCCCCCGCCGCGATCACGCTGGTCGCAGACCTGCACGACCGCGGCATCGAGGTCACCGACCTGGACGTGACCTCACCGAGCCTCGACGACGTCTTCACCCACCTCACCCACACCACCGGAGCCCACAAATGACCACCACCACTGCGATCGGGCGCCCCTCGGCCTTGGACCAGCTCGCCGCCCTGACCGTCCGGAACCTGCGCACCAGCTCCCGTGTTCCGCAGTTGCTGATGTTCTCGCTGACCATGCCGATGGCGATGCTGGTGCTGTTCAGTCAGGTGTTCCGCAGCGTCGCCGCCGGACCGGGTTTCCCGGCCGGGGTCAGCTACATCGTCTTCCTCACTCCCGCGATGCTCGCCGTCTCCACCGTGATGGCCGGCACCAACGCCGGAGTGTCCGCCGCGATCGATCACACCAACGGCCTGCATGACCGGTTCGCGGCCCTGCCGATGCGGGCGGCGTTGCCGGGGGTGGCTCGCACCATCAACGAGGCCGTCTTCACCCTCGCCCGGGCTGCTTTGCTCGGGATCGCCGCCGTGGCCTTGGGTTTCGAGTTCCACGGCACCGCAGGTGATGCCGTCGCCGCGGTCATCGTGCTGGTGGTGCTGGCCGGGGCGATGAGCGCCCTGTTCGGGCTGATCGGGGACCGGCTCCGACGGCCGGACGTGGTCCAGTTCGCCGGGATGATGGTGATGATGCCGCTGATGTTCATCTCGAGTGCGTTCGCGCCGATCGAGACCATGCCCGGCTGGATGCAGGCCATGGCCACGGTGAATCCGGTCGCGCACGCCACCGATGCCCTGCGCGGCCACGTCCTCGGCACCGCCACCGCCGGCGACACCGCCGCAGCCCTGGTTGCGGCGATCGGGTTGTGGGCGGTGGTGACCGCCGTGCCCGCCTTCACCCGCGTGGTTCGGTCGGCACGCACCCGCTGAACAACGAACCCGCCCCGCCTCTCCCCACAAGGGAGAGACGGGGCGGGTTCTGGTGTGCGCTCCTCGTGCGGATCCGGGCATTCTTCCGGCCCCTACCCGTAGAGACGGTAGGGGCCCGGCTGGTGTGCTGTGGTCAGCGGATGCGCCCGGAGCGGGCGTCGACGGCGCTCATGCGGCGGCGTCGAGCAGATGCAGTTCCTCCGCCACGATCAGATCGACCTCTTCGCTGGTCAAACCCGACAACAGATGTGTGGTCAGCATCGCTCTCACCTCCTCACCGCGCTTCAACTGGTACGTCGAACCGGAGAATCCGAAATCGACATCGACACCCATACAGACGAGGAACTTCGGATTCGGACGCAGGTGCGTCCGATGACGGTCACTGTCGTCCGTACCTCTGGAAGGACCCTGACCCAGGGGGTCGCCACCGCGCCTCGGGGCGGGGATCCTGTAAGACGGAGAGGAACCACAGATCATGAACGAGGACACGGCCACCACCGCGACGACACCGCAGTCGGCACCAGCTGATCTCGACCAGCTCTGGCGCCGCTTCTCGAGCGACTTGCGGGCCTTCATCGCCCGCCGGGTCTCGCGACCCGAGGACGCCGACGACATTCTGTCGATCGTGTTCCTGCGGATGGCCAAAAGCCTGGACAACCTGCGCGAGCAGGACCGCCTCCTGGGGTGGATGTATGCCATCACCCGCAACGCGATCACCGACTACTACCGGTCCGCGCCCCATCGGCGCGAGCTGGCGGTCGATACCGTCCCCGACAACCCACTCGACGGCGAACCGGACGACGACGAGACGGCGCAGAAGGAACTCGCCTCCTGCCTGGTGCCGATGCTCTCGAGGCTGCCCGCCGAGCAGGCCGCGGCGGTGAAGATGGTCGACCTCGACGCCCGAACCCACGCCGCGGCCGCCGGGGAGGCGGGAATCTCGGTGTCCGGGATGAAATCCCGCGTTCAACGCGGCCGCGCCGCCCTCCAGGCCCAATTGCACGCCTGCTGTCAGATCAGCCAGGACCGGACCGGTCACGTGCACGACTACCAGCCCCGCAGCGGATCCTGCGCCTGCGGAGCCACACCCTCGGACGACCGGTAGACCGGCACACCGGCTCTCGTGACAGCGATCGCACGCCACCGCGTACAGACGGCGGTGCGGTGCGAGTACACCTTCGCTCGCACCGCACCGCCGTTGTTGCCGAATGAACGGCTACCGGCAGCCGCATCCGCCGCCCGCCGTCGCCGCACCGCAGCACGTCGACTTCTCACTGTGATCGCAGCAGGTTGCTTGTCGTTCGGTGCTGCAACACGTGGGCGCCGCAGCCTGTGGCGTTGCGTCCGTCCGATCCGTCGCCGGGTTTTCGAACTCGTTGGGGTTGGTCATGGTGACTCCTTGATCCGTGGGGATGGGTACCAGATCAGACGGAGAAGATCGAGAATGGACGCACTGACCGTCGGCAGTAGCCGAGGCAAGTGGTTCGTGCCCGGGCCGTGCACGCGGGGGGTGCTGCGGTTCCGCTGGACGACTACGGATTCGACGTGTGACGTACAGCGCTCGCCCGAGACGTACAGCAGATCGCCGTCCTCGACGCCGCACCGGTCTGCGACCGGTCGGCGGCTGAAGAGTCGATGCCGACCGTCGTAATCGCGGTACGGTCGGTCACGGGGTGGGGTGCTGTTAACCGAGTGGTCGGCGCTCACCGCGGTGGAGTCGCTTGGTGTGCCTTCGTCGGTCCGTTTCCGTCATGCCACCCCACACACCATAAGGTTCACCCACCGCGAGCGCGTGATCGCGGCACTGTTCGAGCGCGGGGCAGGGCAGGCAAATCTGCCGGGCCTGTGCTTCGCGCCGGTTGCGGGCGTGGCCGCGTTCAGCGTCGGGTGAGAAGAACACTGCCAGATCGTTTCCACGGCACGCGGCACGTGCCTGCCAGTCACCGGAATCGCGTGTGACGTTGTCCCTGCGCGTGGGGGAATCGATGAGGGGCGGCGGATGCGGCATCGTGTTCATTCGAACTCTGCCGGCGTCGTGGGCACCGCACGTTGCGGGGGGACCGCAATGTGAGGTTCCTGCTGCTCTCTCCGGCCGTCAACGGCCGATGGCCGGGACAGGACGTGCTCGGCCGCGTTGGCTACGCTGGCGTGGTTGCGGCGGGCGATGTCGAGGAGAGCATCGAAGGCGGCATCCTGGCCGCAACCATAATGCTCGGCCAGGAGTGTTGCCGCGGCGGACAGTTGCTGTGCCCGCGCGTTGTCCGAAGGGTCCCGTCCGTCTGTCGCAGCGGTGTCAGTTGGCACGGAGAGTCCTTTCGCGGCGTACGCGGTCCAGGCGGCCTGGGCGGCCACGCATCACCGCCGGCGCGGCGGGTTCTCTCTTCAGAGTCGTCGGCGAGACGACCGGAGAACACCGACATTCACCTAGTCATACCTAGGCGCGTGGTACGACGAGATTCAGCATCCGGCCACGATGTGCCACGCGTCGCAGTTCACCGACGCCGTTCGAAATGACGAATCGTTCGGCGATTGCCACCTGGGAACCCTGGTGGTGACTCGACGACACGAGGTACGGGTCGAGAGTTCTCGTTGTCGTCGATTGCCGCCGGGGTCCACGACGACTACGGAAGGGGGTGTGGCTGTAGTGAGTCCGGCCGGCAGGCTGAACATTGTTGCACCACCCCGCCTGCGAGAGCTGTTGCGCGACTCAGTCGACGGCGGAACGACCCGCGTGGTGGCCGATCTCAGCGCCACCGACTTCATCGACTCCTCGGGGCTCGGGGCACTCATCTCCGATCTCGAGGCCGCCCGGAAAGCCTGGACGAGGTTTCCACGAACTCCTCGCGGACCTGTGGGTGCACGACCCGCTGGACGTGCGCCGGCGCATCGAGTTCGAGTCCGCTGTCGCCGAAATCGCGCCGAGCATCGTCGAACACACTTCCGGTGACAGCGTGACCATGACGCTCGAAGTCCGGGCGCTGCCGGACCGGGTTGACGCAGAACCGACAACGGTCAGCCGGTGCACCGGGGCCGGGATCCACCGCGCTGACACATGCCGGATCATCGGCTAGGTGGATCCGTCGGTGTAGAGCACAGCCTCCGGCTCGCTCGCCGGTGTCGGCGGTGGAGCCGGGAAGGCAGGCGAGGCCGGCGAGCAGATCGACGACCGGCGACGGCTCTGGTGCCCGGGGCGATTCGTCCTCGGTGCCGCGACGGGACTTCCCAGGTAGGCCGGCCGCCCACACGAACCCGTTTCCGGAAGACGAGACCCCGGCCAGTCATGTGGTGCCACGATTCCCGGCGCGTCGGAAGCGTTGGGCCCCGAATCGGGCGACTGTGGTGAGCCCGTCGAGTCCAGGCTCGTCGGGTGCTGTTATCGGTCCAGCACAGTGGTGTGGCCGACATGAGACGGGATGAAATTGTCAGGTGGGGCGGTCGTTGGGGGGATAGGCCACTCACGAGCATGGACGAGGGGAACCGCGCTCGTCTCCATCAGACGAGCGACGGCGGTCACTATTTCGTCGTCTTCGAGTGAGCCGTCGCTACTGATTCCGGCCCTGTCCAACATCGGTACGGCTACCCGCCAGGTTTCGACGTACAGCCGCCACAATCGGTCGAGGGCGAAGGAGGCGAGGTGCTCACGAAACGCAGGCTTGTCCGTGACCAGCATTCCGGTCGCTTCTACCCAGCCACGGCGCATGATCTCGCCGACCGAGAAGTGCAGCGCCCGGCTCGACGCCGCGTACAGGTAGTCATACAGCTCGCGTTGACCGACACGGTCCGCGACCCACACCCCCGTCGGTACGATGCCGCCCGACCACCCGTACTGCTTCTTCAACACCCTCAGCACAGCTCTGGACTCCTCGCTCTTGGCAACTGCCCACTCGAGGAAGTATTTGGGATACCAGAGCCGCGCCATCTCCTTGTCCCCGACATAGTTTCGCTGCGCGAGCAGTGCCCGTAGGGAGTCGAAGTTGCCCATCGACACGAACAACTCTTGGGACTCCTCCAGGTCGAGAGACGCGAAGAACCCGAGATGCATCACGTCCTCGAGGGCCGCGCAAACAAATGCCACGGCCAGATGACCCAAGTCGTGTCGGCTGAGCAGTACGGCGGCTCGAATGCTTTCCTGCTGGCGACGAAGGGAATTGTTGACGGCCAACAGCCGGTAGTCCTTTTCGACGTCGGCCCACTGCAGGTCGCCGACAGTCAGCACATGTTCGGTACAGTCCGCGAAACGTTCCACCGCCTCGATCCGCACGTCCAGGGGCGTCCAGCGATGAATCGGTCCGTCAGTGTCTTCCGGCATCGGGCTCATCACGTCAGACGCTCCGTGGCACGCACACGGCTCGGTGGTCCGCTCGGGGCGATCCTCGCTATCTCATGAGTTTCCAGGCCGGCGACGAGGGGGCCTTCCCGCTCGAGGACGTCAGCTCGCCGCACGGCGCCGATCGGCTCAGGCAGGGCGCACATTCTGCGCCTGAAGCCCCTTCTGCCCCCTGCTGACCTCGAACTCCACCCTCTGATTCTCCTCGAGCGACTTGTACCCGCTGCCCTGAATCTCGGAGAAGTGGACGAAGAGGTCCGCGCTGCCGTCGTCGGGGCTGATGAATCCGAAACCCTTCTCGCCGTTGAACCACTTCACCGTGCCCTGCGCCATCGTCGTTCACTCCCTGCCGCCGGTGAACCGGCACCTCCCACCGAGGGCCGATCTCAAACACGTCCTCGGTCCGAACGATCGCAGAAGAGTGCCACCTGTGTGTAGAGGCAAAGGTCCCAGGCAACATGCGCACCCGCTCGCGAGCGCGGGGCGTGCGCGGGGTCGTCTGCGGCTCGGGCGCGATACGGACTGGTACCGCACAGTCGGTTCGATACCCGTAGCGTGCGCGGCACCGTCAAAGACCACGAAACGTTCCGCGGCCAGGACCACACCGTCGTCAATCTCGACACCCTCGAACCCGCCGCCTGACACGCGGCACCAAGCGCCGATCGCGCGCCGGGCCTCGACGAGACATCCCGACAACACCTCTTCGAAGGCCGCCTATCTCGGCGCCCATCTGCGACCGGTAAGGACCAGGCATACCTCCGCTGATTCGCCCGACCTACCGCCTGACCGACCCAACCCTGACCACCCGCCCCTGGGTTCCGCCCTGGTCATGTCGGCCCCACCACCACTTTGTTTCGCCGTCATGACGGCATCGAGATGCGCCCGCCGAACACCGATCTGCTGCTCTGGGACACCCCGTTCCTGATCGCCGGTCACCGCCACGGCGTCTTCGACCTGCGCCACCGACCTGGCTGGTAGTGGCTGGACTGGACGCTCGCCGACCCCGTCACCCACGACCACCACAGAGCCACGGCGCCCGCACACGGTGTCACCCCGGTGGCGACGAGCGGCCACGGCAGAGATCGGCAATGTTCACCCTCGGGGCCGCTGACACGGCAATGATCCTGGTCGCGCCGTCCGCAGCGACGGTGGGGACCACGACGACAGTGTCCGTGCAGGGCACCGTCGCGACCACCGGTCCAGTCGCGTTGACCGCGAACGTTGCGCCCGCAAACGCCACCGGCACAGTGGAGTTCAACGAGGAGAACACCGTGACCCCCCACGGCGGCCGTGGCGAACGGGACCGCCGGCGTCAACCACACCTTCGGCACGACTGGCGCGCACGTTGTCACCGCAAGATTCACCGGAGCCGCCGGAACTGGCCTCGACCGGCTGATCCGCGTTTCCGATACCCTCGCACCGGCGTCACTCCGAAAGGCGCGCCGATTGTCCGACTCGGCCCCGGCGCGGTGGCCATCGTCTGCTACGACGAAGCCGACGAATACCCGTACATCGCGTCCATCGACTCGCGCGGCGAAGTCGGCGAGCGACGCGTCGACGCACTGACACTATTCGAACGCCTGCGCGCAACCCCGTGGGCGCTGCTACTGACGCCCGATGAAGGCGACGTCTCCGACAGGAACGGCGCGCGCCGCCCCGCAGGGGGTGACCAACACTCATGGTCGAGGACGCGTCTGTGTAGCCGCGACGGGGCATGCAGGCGGTTCAGAGAGGGGCGAATCGGTCGTCTACCGGAAGCAAGCCGGAATCGCCGCGATCCACGACGGCGTGGACCCGATGTTCCGGCTCCACTTGTCGCCGTCCTTGTCTCGGTCGAGCTTCGTCGAGTATCCGGGTTCGCCTTGGTAATTCGGTGCGGCGTCGGCTGCTTTTGCGTCGGCGCAGGATGTGTAGCTGACAGATGATTGCGGAGCGGTGTGGATCGGCGCCGGGGGGTGCCGGGACGACGGGCTGGCGGGGGGAGCGACGCCAACGGTTGTCGTGGCGGGCGCCGCGCCCACGGTCGACGCGGACGGTGAGATCAAGTACCACGAGTCGTACACCACGATTCCACAACGACCGAGCCCGGCCAACCGCAGCCGTGCGCGGGTCCCGGCGGCTCTCCGCCAACGAAAATTCTTCGATCGCACGTTCTCGGTGGGGGTCATCGCGCCTCGATGACGCCCATCATGCCAAGGTCTTCGTGGTCGAGGATGTGGCAGTGATAGACGGTGCGGCCGGGGTAGTCGTCGAACGCCACGCGGACCGTCACTCGGTTGCGGGCCGGGATGTTGACCACGTCCTGCCAGGCGATCTCGGTGACCTCCCGTCCGCCGGTGCGCAGGAGCTGCATCGGCCACACATGCAGGTGCAGCGAGTGCTCCATAGGCGAGTCGTTGACGAGGGTCCATTCCTCGACAGTGCCCACCCGTACCGTGTGGTCGGTGCGGTCGGGATCGTACTCGCGGCCGTCGATCGTGAACCGCATCCCGCCGGCGCCCATGGCCATTACCATTCCCACCCCGAAGGTGAACGTCCTGGTGGCGGCGACGGTTTCGCGTCTCAGGTCACGCGGCGACGGCTGCGGGGGAACCGGAGCCGGCGGCGAGGCGGCAGCACCCGCGACCTCGACAGTGGCAAGGACCGTCCCCGTCGCATCCCCGCCCGGTGACGAGGGATCGCCCCTGCCCCCGCGCCCCATCATGCCCATTTCGCCCCGGTCGACCGGCAGGGCCAGCAACTGCCCCGATCCCGCCATGGACACCAACAGGTCGGCGCGGTTTCCACCGGCCAGCACGAACTCCTGGACCGGTCGCGGCTCGGTGAAGCGGCCCGAGTCCAGGCCGAGCAGTCGCAGCTGTTGCCCGTCCAACCGAAGGCGTAGGTACCGGCTGACGCAGGCGTTGACGATGCGCCACCGTTCGAGCGTGCCCGGGGCGGCGGTCATCGTCGGACGGAGCTGGCCGTTGACCAACACAAGATTGCCCTCCCGGCCGACCATCCGGTCCATTATCGAGGTGGGCGCGATCCGCCCGGCACCGTCGAGGGTCAGATCGGAGATCACCAGCACCCGCTCCCGGGTGACGGGCACCGGATCGATGTCGTCGACGATGATGGCGCCGTACAGGCCACCGAAGATCTGGTCGGCGACCAGGTGGTGGTGGTGCGGGTGATACCAGTACACCCCGGACGGATGAGTATCGGGCAGCCGGTATTCGTAGTCGAAGTCCTGGCCCGGCTCGATCCGCAGGAACGGGTTGTCGCCGTTGCCCGCAGGGGAGACGTGCAGCCCGTGCGGGTGCAGGTTGGTCGGCTCGGACAAGCGGTTGCGCAGCGTCACCCGGATCCGGTCGCCGGGCCGCACGCGCAAGGTGGGGCCGGGCAGTCCGCCGTTGAACCCGAGGACCCGCGCCCGGCCCCCGGCGACCGGAAGGTCCCCCTCGGCCGCCGTCAGCGCGAGCGCGAGTTCTCCGCCGCTGCTCGAGAGCACGCTCGGTTCGGACAGTTCCGCACCGACCGCCGCGTCGAATCGGGTGCCTCGGCTGCCCTGCCAAGCCAATCCGAGCCCGCCCGCGAGCACGCCGGCCAGGCCCAGGCCGCCGAGTTGCAGTGCGCGGCGGCGGCTGACCGGTTCCATCAGTCGCCGCCGTCGAGCATGCGCCGCCGGTCACCGAACTCCTCGGCGTCGATCTCCCCCCGGGCGAAACGCTCCTCGAGGATCTCGCGGGCCCGGGCCTGCCCGGCCGGCGGCGCGGGGTACCGGCCGGTGCGGCCCGTGATGTGGCTGTCCGGTCGAGATGTCGCGCGATACGTCAGCAGTCCTCCCGCCACCATGAGCAGCAGAAGCCCGACCACCAGCAGCGCACCGAACACCCACACCCAGCCGGCTATGCCCCCACCGCAGTCGCCGTAACGCATCTGCCGCCTCACCTCCGTCCGGGGGAGACCCGATGCTGTCGCCCCGTCGCTTCCCATAATACGCCGGGGGGTATAAGTGTGTGCCTTCTCGGACCACCGTCACCAGCGCGGCAGCGTCGCCGCACCCGGCAGGTCCCCGCGTGCACACGGGACGGTGGTCACCGGTGTATGCGTGGCCGTCGTGCACGAGGTCGCGGTCGCCAGAGTTGCTTCCAGCGTTGGCCGAACCCATTCCACGGGTGGGTATGGCAGTGGACGCCGGTCTTCCAGAGTCGGTCAGCGCCCCGTGGCATTCGAATGCCTATGTCGTGCTGGTGATGTCGGAGTCCTTTGCGTTGTCGTAGTCGTCGTTGATCAGCACGGTGGTGCGGTCGGGTCGGTCGATCATCGACGCGGCGACGGAGGCGCGGTAGCCGGAGGCGCAGTGCACCCAGATTTCCCCGTCGGGGAGGGTCCCCTGGCGGTCGGAGAGTTCGTGGAGCGGGATATTGATCGCTCCCTCGATGTGGCTGCTGTCGTATTCGTTGCGTTGGCGGACGTCGAGGACGGTGATGTCCTTCTCGTGCAGTGCCTCTGTGAGAGCGGGGAAGTTGGCGACCCGGTAGGAGCGCAGTTCAGTGCCGGCGACGAGGGTGTGGATTTCGCCGATCGCGGCGCCGGTGAGGTCGTCGATGCCGATGCGGACCAGTTCGCGGCGGGCGTCGGTGACCTGGTCTTCGTTTTCGCCGATCAGGGTCAGGGGTGCACCCCACTGGTAGAGCCAGCCGAGGTAGGTGACGAACGAGTCCGACAACTCGAAGCCGAGGGTGCCGCCGAGGTGGCCGGCGGCGAAGGCGGTGCGCTCCCGCAGGTCCACGACCCATTCGCCGGCCTCGATGCGGCGGCGGAGCTCGTCCGGGTCGAGGGGTGCGGGCAGCGACAGGTCGACCGGGGCCGGTCCTCGGGTGTTGATCACGCCCATGTGGGCGTAGTAGGAGGGATACTCGGACAGACCGGCGATCAGTTCGTCGACGTAGCTTTGCTCGTCCTGGGTCAGGGCGGGGTTGGTGGTGCGTTGTTCGCCGACGGTGGAGGAGTCCCCGCTCGCGGGGGTGGCGGCGCAGAAGCTGCCGAATCCGTGGGTGGGGTAGATCTTGGTGTCGGCGGGGAGTTCGTCCGCCAAGCGGCGCACCGAGTGGTACTGGGCGTGGGTCAGTTCCCGGGTGTGGGCCTTGCCGAGGAGGTCGGTGCGGCCGGTGGTGCCGAAGAGCATCGATCCACCGGTGAAGACTGCGTGGGGGGTGCCGGCGGTGTCACGGAGGACGTAGCTGACGTGGTGGTGGGTGTGACCGGGGGTGTGCATGACCTGCAGCTGGATCGGGCCGGCGTCGATGACGTCGCCGTCACCGACGGCGCGCCGCTGGTAGCCGACGTCGTCGCCGGTGGGGACGGCGTATTCGGCGCCGACGGTGCGGGCCAGCTCGAGGCCACCGGTGACGTAGTCGTTGTGGATGTGGGTCTCGAGGACGTGGGTGATCCGCACGCCGCGGTCGTGGGCCAGGGCCAAGACCCGGTCGATGTCGCGTTGCGGGTCGACGACGACGCCGACGGCGCCGTCGCTGATCAGGTAACTGCGGTCGCCCAGACCGGAGGTCTCGATGATCGATACGTCCATGACTCGTACCTTCCTCACATTCTCTCAATGGTTCATACCCGGGTGCATCGGTGCTGCGGTGGGGTCGCCGCCACGTCAGCGGAGAAGGATCGTGTCGATCAGCACGTAGGCGGCGACGGCGAAGACGAGGTAGGCGAACCACCGCTGCAGCCAGTCGGTGTCGACCTTGGTGCCGAAATGACCGGCGATCAGGGACCCGGCGATCGCGGTGCCGGCGAACGCGACGGTGATCGCCCAGTCGATGCTCGCGCCGCTCAGGTGCGAGACCAGACCGGCCGCCGAGTTCGCGACGATGATGACCAGCGAGGTGCCGACCGCGACCGACATGTCCAGACCGAGCATCAGCACCAGGGCTGGGATGATCAAGAATCCGCCGCCGACACCGAACAGGCCGGTCAGGAAGCCCACCGCGATCCCGGCGGGGATCGATCGGGGGGCGCAGCGGCGCCAGTCGATCCCCGAGTCCCCGACCTCGCAGGCCGTGCCGGTGTCGCCTCGGTCCATCAGCATCCGGATCCCGGCGACGACCATCACGGCAGCGAAACCGATCAGGACCACCGATTGCGGCAGCAGGCGCCCGATCGCGCTGCCGGCGAAGGTGGCGGGAATGCCGCAGGCGGCGAATACCCCGGCCATGCGCCAATTCACTTGGTGCTCGCGAATTTTCGGGACGGCTCCGGCGATGGAGGCGAGACCGATCACGAGCAGGGAGATCGGAATGGCCTGTTCGAGGTCGAGGCCGAGGCCGAAGACCAGCGCGGGGACGGCCAGGATCGAACCGCCGCCGCCGAGGAGTCCGAGCAGGACGCCGATGATCGCCCCGAGCGCGAGTGCGACCGCTATGTCCACGATCCTCCTTCCGCCGCCAACCCGGGGGCCCGGTCTCGTTACCGGTCGCCGGTGCCCTGGGAGAGGGACTCGATGGCGGCCTGCAACGCCGTGGTGGCGTCGTCGGCGACGGCTCCGAGCCCGGGTTGGTCGGCGACCTGGACCATCACCTGTGGGTTCATCGCGTCGATCAGCACCGTGCCCGGATCGGCGGGATCGGCGCGAACGACGACGTTGCACGGCAGGAGCAGCCCGATCTGCCGGTCCACGGTGACCGCACGGTGCGCGAGCGGCGGATTGCAGGCACCGAGGATCAGGTAGTCCTCCATGTCCTCACCGAGTTTCGCCTTCAGGGTGGCCTTCATGTCGATCTCGGTGAGGACCCCGAAACCCTGCTCGGCCAGGGCTTTGCGGGTGCGGTCCACCGCGTCGGCGAACGAAGTGTGCAGGGTGGTCGACAGTGCGAGTGTCATGAGCGTGTCTGCCTTTCTCTCGGCGACTTGGGATCAGGTCGGGCATACTGCGGTGCGCCGGGACACACACCGAGGCGGTGGAGCAGCGGGTTCGCGGGCTGCGAACCCGGTGACCAGCAGCCACCGCGACGGAAAGCCCATTGCCAGTGCGATTCCCGCGAGCACCACCGTTCCGGCGAGGAGCGGCACGATCCTTTCGATGGTTCAGCCGCACCGACGGGTCGCGTCGGTCATGGTCACCTTTCGTCGACGGCGAACGGAGGTGGTGGCCGGACCGAGCCTCAGGCGAGGGCGAGGAACAGCTTCTCGAGTTCGGCCTCGGTCATCGGCTCCCTGCCGTCCTCGGGCTCGCCGGTGAGGCATTCCCGTAGCCCGGTGGCCACGATCTTGAACCCGGCGCGATCCAGGGCGCGGGAGACCGCGGCGAGCTGGGTGACGACGTCCTTGCAGTCGCGTCCCTGCTCGATCATCGAGATCACCCCGGCGAGCTGCCCGTGGGCCCGGCGGAGCCGGTTGAGTACCAATGCAATGCTGTCTTCGTCGCCGACCATCATGGTTCCTTTCCTGAGACCTGATCACAGTATACCCCCGGGGGTACCAAGGGTGGGGTGGGTGCATTGTGTAATGCCCCACCCCACCCGCGGCCACGGTCCCGACGCTCAGTGCGAGAAGCTGATCTTCGGCAAGACCTTGCGCAGCCAGGCCGGTGACCACCAGGCAGCGTGCCCGGTCAGGCGCAGCAGCACCGGCAGCAGGATCAGCCGGATCAGCACCGCGTCGAGGAGCACGGCGACCCCGAGGATGATGCCCATCTCCTTCGGGGGCAACGGGTCGGCGAGGGCGAAGGTGAAGAACACGGCGACCATCACCGCGGCGGCGGCGAAGATCACCCGACCGGAATGCGCCAGACCGTCGACGTGCGCGACCTTTGGATCCGCGGAACGTTCGTAGTGTTCCTTCGCGGTGGCCAGCAGGAACACGGTGTAGTCCATGGCAATCGCGAAGATCATCGCGAAGAAGAACACCGGCCCCCACCCGTCCAGGAACCCCTGGGGCGTGAAGCCGAGCAGGCTCGCACCGTGACCGTCCTGGAAGACCAGCTTCGCGACCCCGAACGCGGCCGCAGTGGAGAGCAGGCTGACCACCGTGCCGAGGATCGCGCTCAACGGGGCCTGCAACGCCACCAGCAGCAGCACGAACCCCAGGATCAAGATGATGGCCACGATCAGCGGGAAATAATCGTTCAGCGCCTGCTGCAGGTCCAGATTCTCCGCGGGTGCCCCGCCGACCAACGCGCCTGGGGGCAGATCCGCGCGCAGGGCGTCGAGGATGGTGCCCATTCGTGCGTCGGAGGGATCGACGGTGGGCATGGCCTGCAGCATCACGTAGCCACTACCGTCCGGTGCGGGCTGCGGCGGCGTCACCATGGCGATTCCGTCGGTTGCGGCGGCTGTCGTCCCGGTTTCCGTACCCTCCGCGGTGGGGGCGATGATCTGCAACATCCCCGGTGCCCCCTCGCCCATCTGGCCCTGAACGAGTTCGTAGCCCTGCCGAACCGGGGCATCGGTGGGCACCACTTCGATCGAGGGCATTGCGACCTTCAGCCCGAGCACGGGGACCGACAGCGCGATGAGCACGAGCAGCGAACCGATTGCGAACGGCCACGGGTGGCGATGTAGCAGCTCGCCCCAGGCGGCGAACCGCGGCGAGCGGTGCTGCTGCCTCTTCGCCCAGGGCAGCGAGCCGGCGTTGACCTTGCCGCCGAGCGTGCCCAGCACGGCGGGCAGCAACGTCAGGGTGGCCAGCAGGACGAAGAACACCGCCAGCATGATCCCGACGGCCATCGTGCGCACCGCCGGTGCCGGCACCAACAGCACAGCGGACAGGCTCACGAGCACGGTCAGCCCGGACAGGGCTACCGCCTTGCCCGCGGTGTCCATCGTCTCGGCGACCGCCGAGACGGGGTCACCACCGTTCTTCACCGCGTCCCGGAAACGGGAGACGACGAACAGGGCGTAGTCGATGCCGAGGGCGAGGGCGAACATCATCGCGAAGTTCATCGCCCACACCGAGATCGGGGTGATCTCGTTGAGCAACACCAGCCCGCCTGCCGAGGCGACGAGCCCGGCCAGGGTCAGCAGCAGTGGCAGCCCGGCGGCGGTGAGGGATCCGAACGCGAGCACCATGATCGCCAATGTCACCGGCCAGGAGAACAATTCGGCCTGAATCATCGCGTCGTGGTTGGCCTTGTTGAAGTCGCTCCACAGCGCGGACGCCCCGGTCGGGTACACCTCGATCCCGTTGCCGGACAGTGCCGTCAGCTCCGCCTTGTGTACGTCGACGGCCTTGACCATGTCGTCGGTGCTCGCGTTCGCGCCCGCAATGAGAATGCCGGTGTGCCCGTCCGGGCTGATCGACATTCCCGGCTGCGGCGCGATCACCGCCCCGAACCGGGCATCGCCTGCGAAGACGGCGCCGACCTCGCGGAGGGTCTGTTGAACCCGCGGGCTGTCGACGGTCTGGGAGTCCGAGTGAACGACCACCTGCACCGCCGCCGAGGAGTTACCGCCGAAGTGCTGCTCGGCGAGTTGACGCACCTGCACCGATTCCGAGCCGTTGGCCTGCCACCCGGCACCGGCCAGCGAGCCGAACACCGACGGCGCCGCCGCACCGAGCGCGACCAGCACGATCAACCACACCCCGAACACCATTTTGGTATGGGTGGCCATCGCCACGCCCATTCGGCCCAGCACCCCACTCTCGGCGGTGGTCGTGGTCGTGGGCTGGTCGCCGTCGACGGTGGTACTGCGGGTCATCTGCGGTCTCCTTGACGATCTGAGAGGAACAATCTGGTCGATACAGGGGCGGGGCGATCAGCGGTGGGCACATGAGCCGCCATCACCGGTGTCGAGGAGCCGGCCCGCCGCGGCCCACCCGGAGGTGCCCCCGGCCACCGACACCGCGGGCCGTCCGACAGTCATGAGGATTCGTGCCCCCTGCACGCTCCGGTTCCCGGACGCACAGATCACGTACTCCACCGCGCCGGCCGGGATCTCCGTTACCCGGTCGCCAAGCTGTCCCAACGGCAGCAACTGCGCGCCGGGCACGTGCGCATTCCGGTATTCCCACGGCTCTCGAACGTCGACGACGGGCGCTCCCGCCGCCCACGCGTCGGAGAATTCACCGATCTCGATTTCACGCATGACACCCTTCATACCCTAGGGGGTATTGAACTTGGTCGACTATGTTACCCATGGGGGTATTTATGCAATCCTTCGGGTGGCGGGCGCCGGCGACGTTGGTGCGCATCGCTGGCGCATACCGGCTTCCCTGATCGCCGGCGCGAGTGCGGGCTCCTCGGTTACCCGATCCGCGGGCTGGGAGTTACAGGTGTCGAGGGTGGCATTGCGTGCCGTCCTCTCGCCGAGCTTCGCCGGCGCGCCGTCCTGCATGTCGATCTCGGTGCGGCCGAATCCCTGCTCCGCCGACGAAGCCTGGTTCTCGTCGACGGCACCCTCGAGTGCACGGTTGCCGGCAGTCGAGGTGGCGATGGGCTGTCGGCAGGGCGGGTGGGTCGTGCGGTCAGCGGCCGAAGAGTGTGCTGAAGAATCCGGATTTCGCCGGGGGAGCGGCATTGTTCTCGCAGGTGCATTTCTGGGATTCGGGTACGGCCTTCATGACACCGTCGACGTGTGCACCGCAGCCTCCCCACGTTGTCTTTCCGCAGCCGGGGCACGTAACTGGATAACACATGGTGGGTCCCTCCCCGGAATGCCGGTGATCGTAACGAAACAAACTATACCCCTAGGGGTATCCATTCGCGGGAGATGTGCGGATGACCACACCTGTCCTGTGCCGGTTTCTTCCCGCCTCGGCATGACGGTCATTGAGCAGCAACGGATCCGGGTCGCGGCGGTTCCGGTCGGATCCGCGGTGGCGCACAGTGCCTCAGGATGCCCAGCCGCCTGGTGGGCGCTCGGCAGGAATCGCTGTGATTTCAGCTATCGTTCGGGCGGAAAGTTCTCGTGGCCAGGTTCCTGATCGGCGTGGAACTCGTTGAACGCGGCGAATGCTCGGGGTCCGTACACGGTGGCGGGCCCACCGTTCATCAGAATCGCGACGCCGATTGCCTCCGCTGCTTCCTGTGGTGTGCTGCCGTGCTCGGCGGCGCCGCGCGCGTGTGCGGCGATGCAGCCATCGCATTGCTTGCTCACGGCGATCGCGAGGGCGATCAGTTCTTTGGTCTTGGCGTCCAAAGCCCCGGGTGCCAGGGCGGCTTCGTGCAGTTGCCCGTAACCGGCGTAGACCTGCGGGATCGTGTGGCGCAGTGCCCGGGCGGGTCCCCGAAGTTCCTGTTGGACGGCCTTGCCGTAGTCCATGCTCTACCTCCGATTATTGGTGTTTGCGTTCGGTATCGATCTCATCGGCTCGAGGTCCGGCACGGGACGGGAGCGAAAGCACCACCGGGACGGTGCAATCGGCGTGGACGAAACTGCCGTCGTCATCGAAGTGCCTCTTCTCCGGCGGGGCACCAGGTTCCTGCTCTTGTCAGGGTGGCAGGGGACCACGGACCACGGACCACGGACCGCGCCAGGGCCGTTTGTCCCCGGCAGCGACCGGGGACATCGCCCGGCAGGAGGCTCCTCCCAGCGACGGCCACCGATCGGGGAACCAGATCGCCGCGTCGGCTCGCGCGCCGTCATCGGGTCTGCTCGCCGGAGAGTTCGGCGGTGACGTGTGGGACGGGTATGGGCGGCACTTCAGATCACTGATCGGGTCGGTGCTGTTGAGGGGCCCGGGAATGAAACCGCTATGCCTGCCCCGCTGCGGCAGGTTGTTGTGCGAGCGCGGCGTGTACTGCGGCCATGTCGAGTTCCTTGATCTGGGAGATCAACTCCTCGAGGGCCGCGGGCGGCAAAGCTCCGGGTTGTGAGTACACGAGTACCCCGTCGCGGAATGCCATGATCGTCGGGATCGAGCGGATTCCCGCGGCCGCGGCGATGTGCTGCTCGGCCTCGGTGTCGACCTTGGCGTGCACGATATCGGGGTGTTTGCGGGACGACTGTTCGAAGGTGGGCGCGAAGGCCCGGCACGGGCCGCACCACGACGCCCAGAAGTCGACGAGCACGACGGCGTTGTCGGTGATCGTGGATGCGAAGTCCGTGTGAGTGAGGTTTTTGGTGGTCATGAGGGATCCTTTCCTTGGGGCGTTTATCGAGGGAGCGTCAGGCCGACACCTGCTGTGCGGCCCATGCGTTGTAGCCGCCGACGAGATCGCTGACCCGCTCGATACCGCGGGCGCGGAGCAGCGATGCGGCGACGCTCGAACGCCATCCACCGGCACAGTGCACCACGATCGGCTTGCCGGTCGGCAGCTCCTGGGCGCGGGACCGCAACTGCGCCAACGGAACCGGGATCGCACCGGGGATGACGCCGAAGTCGCGTTCGCCGGGGTTGCGGATGTCGACCAGGGTGATCGCATCGTCGGCGCGCAGCCGGTCGAGTTCGGTGACGGTGGTGCGCGGTGCCGTCTGGACGAGGTCGGCGAGTGCGGTGGGGAGGATGCCGTCGGTGTCGGTGCCCAGGTAGCCGATCACGTTGTCCGAGCCGATCCGGGCCAGGCGCATCGCCGCGTCCTGTTCCTCGCCCGGGTAGGTGATCAGCACGATCGCCTCGCCGACCTCGGCGACCATGCCGCCGGTTTCGGCGAACCGGCCGTCGAAGCCGACGTTGACCGAACCGCGCAGGTGTCCGGCGGCGAAGTCGTCGACGGTGCGGGCATCGAGCACCCGGGTGCCGGCGGCGAGTTCGGCGCGCACCCGGTCCGCGGACAGTTCCGGGATCCGACGGTGCTGGTCGAGCGCCGGGTGGGTGGACTTGTTCAGGGCCGCGTCCACCGAGAAGTACGCCGGTACCGCGGGCTGGCCGTCGGTGATCAACGCGACGAATGCGTCCTCGCTCATCGGCTGCGCCGACGCGTTGGTGCGCCGTTGTTCGCCGATGGTCGAGGTCAGCTCCGCGGACAGGTTCTTGCCACAGGAGGAGCCGGCGCCGTGCGCGGGCATCACCGTCACGCCGTCGGGCAGGGTCAGTAGCGTGTCGTGCACCGTGTGGTACATCGCCCGGGCCAGATCCGTGGTGGAGCCGTCGCCGAGGTTGACCAGGTCGGGCCGACCGACATCGCCGATGAACAGCGAATCCCCGGTCAGGACCGCGGTCGGGGTGGCGTCCGCGGTTTCCCGGACCAGGACGCTGATCGATTCCCAGGTGTGGCCGGGGGTGGCGAGGATCTCGAGGTCGACTCGCCCGAGGGAAATGTGCTCGCCGTGCGCGAGGCGACGGATCGGGTAGTCGGTTTCGGCGGCTTCGCCGAAGCCGATCCAGGCGCCGGTGGCCTCGACCAATTCGAGGTGCCCGGAGACGAAGTCGGCGTGGAAGTGGGTGTTGATCACCCCGTCGATGGTGAGCCCGTGCGTGCGGGCGTCGTCGAGGTACTCGGTGATGTCGCGGCGCGGGTCGACCACGACGGCTCGCCCGGTGGATTCGTCTCCGATCAGGTACGAGGCGTGGGACAGGCACTCGATGTAGTACTGCTCGAGAATCATCGTGGTCTCCTCCGAAGTTGGCAGGATCTTTCTCCTTGTCAACAAGACTGCCACATACCCCATGGGGTATGCAAGTACCCCCGGGGGTATATGTCAGGCTCTTGGTGAAATACCCCCGCCGGTATCAGTCGGCCAGTGGCCACGACAAGGAAGTCGATGCCTGCGTCCGGCATGGGCGTCCGGCGCGCCGGTGGTGGTCGTGCGCGAAGGCTACGGGTCCGTGCGGGCCCATGTATCGGGTGTGCGGTTGATGCCGCTGGGGGAGGTGACTTCCTGGTCTCACCGAGGTGCCGGCGGGGGAGATGGTGTGCGAGTATCCGGGGGCGCAGCCTGGTCGCGCACCGATCTCACCGGCGCGGCGCGGCGTGCGGTTTCGGTGGGACCGGGGCGGGGTGGCGGGGTGGCCAGCCGATAACTCTGCGGGCGCAGATCGAATTCGGCGAACACTGCGTCCTGCTGGTTTGCTGTGCGGCACGTTCGGTGCAGGCACTGTCGGTGCGCGGGTGCGGCTGGGCCGCTTGTCCCGACGTCTCGCGGGGTCAGCCGCGGATGGCGCCGTCCAATGCTGCGTGGTCGGCCAGATCCTCGGCCAGGAACTCTCGGAGCAGGTCCACTGCTTGCACAATCTTTTGGCTGCGTAGCGAGTAGAAGACGTTGTTCTTGACGCGGCGCGTCGTCACGATTCCGCGCTCACGCAGGATGGTCAGATGCTGGCTGGCGTTGGACTGGCTGATGCCGGTTGCCTCGCAGAGTTCTCCGACGCTCAGCTCACGGTCGCGAAGTTCGTTGATGATGAGAAGGCGCTTGGGGTCGGCAATGGCTTTGCAGACCCTGGCGTGGAGTTCTTGTAGTTGTGCCGCGATGTCTTGGTCCATCACCCCTCCAAACCGGGCCTCGGAAGCTGATTATAGGTGCGGCCCGCGTGCCTGCTCGGTCAGGCGTCGGTGAGGAGCAGCAGCGCAAGGGCGGACACCGCGAGGACGACGGCACCGGCTGCGATGAGGCGTACGAGGCCGGGGGCCGGCGGCGGCTCACCGGCTCCCACCTTGTTCACGATCCGCACATACCGATGTTCCGACAGCACGAGTAGCAGCAGCGCGGCCGACAGGCCGGCGAGTCCTGGAACAGCCACTGGGAGATTGCCTGCGGCGAGGTGTAGCAGCAACGCCGACACGCCGCCGACGCCGAGGGCGGTCCGCTGCCATGCCATGGCGGTCCGCTCGGCCTGCAGGCCGACGTCGACGGCCGGTTCCTTCCTGCGACGATGCGGCAGCAGCCAACCGGTCAGCATCGGCTGCGACCCTCAGGTCTCGACCAGGTCGACTACGGTCAGCACCAGCGCCGCCAGGGCTCCCAGTGCGAGCATCGCGGCCACCAGCCTCGGCATCGGCGAGTAGGGCAGCTGTTCGCCGAGCCGCATGGCGCGTTCGTTGCGTTCCCAGTGGGTGTAGGACACGGCGCTGAGCGCGCCGCCGAGGCTGATCAGCACGAAGCCCAGTCCGTGGCGGATCGCCGTGGGGCCGGGCACGAACTGGACGACGGCGACCCCGGCTGCCATCAGGGCCAGTGCGGTGCGGACCCAGGCCAGGAAGGTGCGTTCGTTGGCGAGGGTGAACCGGTAGTCGGGATGCTCGCCGACCTCGTGCAGTGGGGTTTTCCCGGGGCGTGCCGGCCGGCGGGGAGAGCTGGTCACGATGTCCCAGTCAGTGAGGTCGACGCCGCGCACTGATTGCGTCCGACGTCGAGGACCTCGATCTCGTCGTCCCCGGGGGTGATCTGTCCGGCGTTCACGCGGCGGATCGTGTCGTAGGCCTGCGGCGCTGCGGGCAGGGAACTGACGATCTGCTCGACGAACCGTTCGATGGCCCGCTCGTTGAGCAAGGTGGCGGTGAAGACCTCTTCGAGGGTGGTGGTGACGAGCCCGTCGGCGTTGATCTCTTCGCTGGTGGACCAGTGCGCCGGGGCAATGATCGTGCGTGGATCGAGAGGTCGAAGCCGCTCGTGCACGCTGCGGAAGAGATCGCGGGCGAGTTCGTCGGCCTGACCGGTCAGGTCGGGCCGTCCGAGCCCGCGAACGAAGACGGTGTCCCCCACGAGCAGAACCGTCTCGCTGACCAACAGCGCGGTGGTGCCGGGGGTATGTCCCGGCAGGTGCATCGTCATGGCGCGGACCACGGCGGAGCCGAGGTCGAGCTGGTCGCCGTCTTTCAGGGGCCGGTTGGGAAACGGAACGATCCCTCCGGCGTCCTCCGGCGGCAGGTGGTACTCCGCACCGAGCCGGGCCGCCACGGCGGGGCCACCGCTGATGTGGTCGGCATGGACGTGGGTGTCCACGACGTGTGTGACGGCCATGTCGTGGACCTGCGCGAGCTCCAGGTAGGGCTCGGGTGACCTGGTGGGGTCGACGATGACGGCGTTGCCGCCGGGAACTCCGACGAGGTAGGACAGGCACGCCTTCGCGGGTCGCTGGAACTGCCACACCCGCACGTCCCCGGGCAATTCGGTGATCTCGACGGGGACGAGAAGCCGGTTCCAGGCGTCGGTTCCGCCCGCCAGGGAGCGGGTGCGGACTCCGAGGGCCTCGAACTCTTCGGCGACCAGTTCGGAGCCGTTTCCCTGCCCGCAGACGATCACCGCACCCTCGCGGGTGGCGGCGGCCTGCTCCTCGAGTTCCTCCATCACCCGGTACACCGGGACGTGGCGGGTGGGGACGGGCCGCGGGCCTTCCACCTTGCCGGCCCGGAAGGCGTCGGTGCTGCGGACGTCGAGGATCTCGGTGACGGTGCCGGCCTGGATCTCGCGAAACAGTTCCGTCGAGGTGATGTTGTCAGCCACGTGTCCTCCCAAGGTGCACGGATGTCGGGTGGTCTTTCACGTGTTCGATACGACGCGAAGAAGTATCTTGCAGTATGCGCATATACGAATGTAGTGTTTTGGATCACAGTTAGCAATGTCTGCGCGAAGGCCCTCACGAGGTCTCCTGGGCAGCCAGCCGAGAAAGGGGCCGGCGCATGTCCGACAGCCCGCAGCACGATGACGATGACGATGTCATCCCGGAGAGCATGACGATCGTGGCCTGGAGTGGTGACCTGGACAAGGTGTGGCCGACGCTGATCCTGGGGTCGACCGGCGCCGCGTACGGCATGTCCACCACGATTTTCTTCACGTTCTGGGGTCTCTTCCCGCTGGTGCGCGACGACGTCAGGATCACCGGCACCAACGCGATGACCAAGGCACTGGCAGGGATGAACCGGCCGGGGATGAGCCACATGAAGCTGTCCAAACTTCACATGGCCGGCGCCGGTCCATGGATGTTGAAGAAGCTGGCGCGGGGCCAGAATGTGGCCCTTCCGACGGACCTGGTGCAGATGTGCACGGAGCTGGGCGTGAACCTGTGGCCGTGCGAGATGAGCATGGAGTTGCTCGGCCTCCGCCGCGACCAGCTCATCGACGGTGTCGGCGAGCCCGTCGGTGCTGCCACCGCGCTGTCCGCGATGACCAAGTCCCAGATCAACCTCTTCATCTGACCCGCCGCATTCAGGGAGCCCGCCGTGAATTATCAGATCGACGTCACCATCGACGCCAAGGGCCAGAAGTGCCCGATGCCGGTGCTCCTCGCCTCGCGTGCGGCCAGGAAACTCGAGTCCGGGCAGATCTTGCTCGTCGAGGCCACCGACGGCGGGTCGAGGACCGACATCCCGTCGTGGGCGAGGGACACCGGGAACGAACTGCTCGAGCGCACCAGCGAAGACGGCGTCTACCGCTACATCATCCGGAAGAAGTGAGGTCGGTGCGCTACGGCTTCGCCATCGACCAACGCACCTGCATCGGCTGTCACGCATGCACGGTGGCCTGCAAGACCGAGCACGAGGTGCCGGTCGGGCAGTTCCGCACCTGGGTGAAATACGTCGACACCGGCGAGTTCCCGGACACCACCCGCTCCTTCGGGGTGATGCGCTGCAACCACTGCACCGACGCCCCGTGCGTAAAGATCTGCCCCACTCAGGCGCTGTTCAAGCGCGACGACGGCATCGTCGACTTCGACAACGAGCGCTGCATCGGCTGCAAGAGCTGCATGCAGGCCTGCCCCTACGACGCCCTCTACATCGACGAGGACACCCACACCGCAGCCAAGTGCAACCTGTGCGCGCATCGGATCGACAACGACATGGAGCCCGCCTGCGTGGTGGTCTGCCCCACCCACTCGATCTGGGTCGGCGACCTCGACGACCCGACGAGCGGCATCGCCGGCTTGATCAGCACCCACGAGACCGCGGTGCGCTCCCCGGAGCAGAACACCGGGCCCAACGTCTTCTACCTCGGCGCCGACCACGCCGTCCTCGACCCGCTGGCCGCACCGGTCGCCGACACCTACCTGTGGGCGAAGCCGGACGCGCAACGCCTCGAGACTGCCGCCGATCTGCCCGGCGACCCCACCACCCGGGCGCGCACCACGCTGAACACCGCGCACCCCCGGCCGTGGGGATGGCGGGTGACGACCTACCTGTGGACCAAGGCCGTGGCCGCCGGCGCGCTGGCCATCGCCGGGCTGGCCCACCTCCTCGGCGTCGACCTGGGCTGGGTCGGCGCTTACGGCGCACCCGCCGTCGCCCTGCTCGGCGCCGCCGCCACCGGGGCCCTGCTGATCTGGGACCTCAAGCGGCCCGAGCGGTTCCTCTACATCTTCCTCGAGTCCAACTGGACCTCATGGCTCGTCTGGGGCGCCTACGCCCTGGCCGCCTTCGCCGGCGGCGCGGTCCTGTGGATCCTCGCCGCCCTCCTCGAGATCGGGTGGGCCCAGACCGTGCTGGCCTGGCTCGCCATCCCATTCGGCGCGCTCGTCGCCGGCTACACCGGCTTCCTCTTCGGGCAGGCCGAGGGCCGCGACCTGTGGCAGTCGCCGCTGCTGTTCTGGCACCTGCTCGTGCAGGCTGGAATGGTCGGCACCGGGGCCCTCCTCGTCATGGCCCCGTTCGCGGACCTCGCCAGTGGCGCAACCGCTTTCCTCACCCGTGCGTTCGTGCTCTCGACGGGCCTGCACCTGATGATGCTGGGCATCGAGTACTCGAGCAGCCACGCCAGCCGCCAGGCGTCCGTGGCCGCGCACATCATCACGCACGGCCGCTACGCGCGACTGTTCTGGTTGGGAGCCATCGCCCCGGCGGTGCTGGCGGCCGCGCTGGCCGCGCCCGCGTGGACCGGGTCCGGCAGTGCCGTGCTCCTCGTCCTCGCGGGCCTGCTGGCCCAGGTCGCTCTCCTCGACTACGAGACGGCCTACGTCCGGGCGGGCCAGGACCCGCCGCTCTCGTGAACGAACGACCACGCCGAAGGGACCAGCCATGACTGCCGAGACGGACCGCACACCGGCCTCGCCGGCGATGCCGGGCGAACGCACGCACGAACGGCTGCGGAACTTCCCGCCGGTCGAGAACTGGGATCACCACGTCGAATACGACGCCAAGGCGCACCCGCGCAAGGTGCCACACGAGTACATGCTGGTGCCCACCACGTGCTTCAACTGCGAGTCGGCCTGCGGACTGCTCGCCTACGTGGACAAGTCGGACATGTCCATCAAGAGGGTGGAGGGCAACCCTGCCCACCCAGGCTCGCGAGGGCGCAACTGCGCCAAGGGTCCCGCGACGATCAACCAGGTCAACGACCCCGAGCGGATCCTGCACCCGCTCAAGCGCGTCGGCACCCGCGGCAGCGGCCGGTGGGATCGGGTCAGCTGGGACGACGCGCTCGACGACATCGCGGCCCGGATCCGGGCCGCCATCGTCGAGGACCGCCGGGACGAGGTCATGTACCACGTCGGGCGGCCCGGCGAGGACGGCTTCGCCGAACGGTTCCTCCTGGCGTGGGGCGTAGACGGGCACAACAGCCACACCAACATCTGTTCCGCCGGCGCGCGGCTCGGCTACTCGCTCTGGGGCGGCTACGACCGGCCCTCGCCGGACTATGCGAACGCGAAGGTGATCCTGCTGATTTCGAGTCATCTCGAGGCCGGGCACTACTTCAACCCGCACGCGCAACGGATCATGGAGGGCAAGATCGAGGGCGGAGCCACGGTCGTCGTGCTCGATCCGCGGCTGTCGAACACGGCCTCCCACGCCGACCTCTGGATTGCCCCGTGGCCAGGAAGCGAGGCCGCGATCCTGCTGGCCGTCGCGGCGTACCTGCTCCGAACCGGCCAGATCGACCGGGCATTCATCCGCCGCTGGGTGAACTGGTCGACGTACATGACACGCCGCCACCCCGAGCACCCTGCCGACGACTTCGACCAGTTCATCCGCGCGTTGACCGACGACTACGCCGGATACACCTTCGCCTACGCGGCGCAGGAGGCGCAGGTGCCCGAGGAGCAGATTGCCGAGCTAGCCCGGATCGTCGCCACCGCCGGTACAGCACTGTCGGCGCACGTCTGGCGCGCCGCGGCGTCCGGCAACCTCGGCGGGTGGCAGGTGTCGCGGGCCCTGTTCTTCCTCAACGTGCTCACCGGCAGCGTCGGCACCAAGGGCGGCACCAGCCCCAACGGCTGGGACAAGATCATCGCCCACGGCCCCAACGTCCCCGAGGGACACCAGTCGTGGAACGAGATGATCTGGCCTGCCGAATTCCCACTGTCGACCAACGAGATGTCGATCCTGCTGCCTCACCTGCTCGAGGACGGCCGCGGGAAGCTGTCGATGTACTTCTCCCGCGTCTACAACCCGGTGTGGACCAACCCCGACGGCTTCAGCTGGCTGAAGGCCCTGACCGACGAGTCGCTCGTCGGCTGCCACGTCGCGCTCACCCCGACGTGGTCGGAGACGGCGACATTCGCGGATTACGTGCTGCCGATGGGGCACAGCACCGAACGGCACGACACCCAGTCCTACGAGCAGTACGCCGGCAAGTGGCTCGGATTCCGCCAGCCGGTCACCCGGGTGGCCCTGGAGAAGATGGGCCGGCTCGTGTCCGACTCCCGTGAGTCCAACCCGGGGGAGGTGTGGGAGGAGAACGAGTTCTGGTTCGAGCTGTCCTGGCGGATCGACCCCGACGGCAGCCTCGGCATCCGGAAGTACTTCGAGTCGCCGTACCGGCCGGGCGAGAAGGTCACCGTCGACGAGTACTACCGCTGGGTCTTCGAGAACAGCGTGCCCGGCCTGCCACAAGCCGCCGCCGGCCAGGGGCTGACCCCCCTGCAATACATGCGAAAGTACGGCGTCTTCGAGGTCACCAAGGATGCCTATCGACTCGACGAGCGGCCACTGTCGGACGCCGAAACCGACGGGGCGACCCCGGACGGCAACGGTGTGCTCCGCAAACCCGTCACCCTCGATTCGACCCCGCCGCTGGTCGGGGAGGCGGGTGCGGTGGGAGTCGTCCACGCGGACGGCAGCAGGACCGCCGGCTGGCTCACGCCGTCGCGCAAACTCGAGCTGTTCAGCGACACCATGGTCGACTTCGGGTGGGAGGAGTACGCCACACCCGGCTACATCGAGTCCCACGTCAGCTACCGCTCGATCGACCAGGCCCACAACGAGATTGTGCTGATGCCGACCTTCCGGCTCCCGACCCTGGTCCACACGCGATCAGGTAATGCCAAGTACCTCAACGAGATCAGCAACACCCATCCCCTGTGGATGAACAGCGTGGACGCCCGGCGCTTCGGGGTCGACACGGGCGATCTGGTCCGGGTCAACACCGAGATCGGCTACTTCGTGGCCCGCGTCTGGTCCACCGAGGCGATCCGCCCCGGTGTCATGGGGCTCTCCCACCACATGGGCCGGTGGCGCACGTCCGAGAACGCGGGATCCCGGTGGGTGATGGGCCTGGTCGACCTCGGCAACGACGGCAACGGGGTGTGGAGGCTGCGCTACAAGGAAGGGGTGAAGCCGTTCCACAGTGACGACCCGGACAGCGACCGGATCTACTGGGACGACCCCGGTGTGCACCAGAACCTCGCATTCGCGGTGCATCCCGACCCGGTCTCGGGCATGCACTGCTGGCACCAGAAGGTGCGCGTCGAGAGAGCCCACGCGGACGACCGGTACGGCGATGTGGTGGTGGACACGCAGCGGTCCCGTGAGGTGTACCGCGCCTGGATGGACAACACCCGTCCCGGACCGAGCCGGTCCGGGCTGCGCCGTCCAGAGTTCATGATGCGTCCGGTCAAACCCCGCCGACGCGCCTTCCGATCGCCCGGCGCGGAGGAGCGAGCATGAGCCTGTTGTCGCGGAGGCGTGCCGACGCGAAGGTCGATCCGGCCGACGTGCGCACTGCGCTGGCACGCGTCGAGGATCCCGAGCTGCACCTGCCCCTCGAGGAGGCCGGGATGCTCGGCGAGGTGGAAGTCGACCGCTCCGGCGTCGCGCGGGTGACTGTCCGGCTCACGACGCCCTTCTGCCCCCTGCAGGAGGCCCTCGCCGCCGACGTCACCGCGGCAGTCCGCGCCATCGCCGGCGTCTCCGGCGTCGAGGTCGCCTTCGCGGCGATGGGCGAGGGCGAGCGTATGCGGCTCGCCGCACGACTTCGCGGCGCCGGGCCACGGGGCGCCAACTCGTTCGGACTGGGTTCGGCAACCCAGGTGTATGCCGTGGCCTCCGGCAAGGGTGGCGTGGGTAAGTCCACGATCACGGCCAACCTTGCGGTGGCCCTGGTCCGGCAGGGGAAGCGGGTCGGCATTCTCGACGCCGACGTCTGGGGATACTCGATCCCGCACCTGTTCGGGGTGCACCGAGCGCCGGTCGCGCTGAAGGGACTGATGCTGCCGGTCGAGGCCTTCGGGGTCGCGTTGATGTCGGTGGGGTTCTTCGTCCGGGACGACGAGCCGGTCGTCTGGCGTGGCCCGATGCTGCACAAGGCGATCGAGCAGTTCTTGGACGATGTGTACTGGGGTGAACTCGATGTTCTGCTCATCGACCTCCCACCCGGCACCGGCGACGTGACACTCTCGCTGCTCGAGCTCGTGCCCGACGCAGCACTCGTCGTCGTCACCACACCGCAGCCGGCGGCCCAGACCGTCGCCCAGCGGGTCGGCCGGATGGCCCGCGACTCACGGATGCCGGTCGCCGGCGTCGTGGAGAACATGTCCGCGATGATCTGCTCGTCGTGCCACGAGAGCACGGCGCTGTTCGGCGCCGGAGGCGGTCAGCGTCTCGCCGAGGCCATCGCCGCACCGCTCCTGGGGCAGGTGCCACTCGACATCGAACTGCGCGAGGCGGGCGATGCCGGGGTCCCGGCGATGATCGCGGCCCCGCAGGCCGCCTCCGTCACACAGATCCGGCAGATCGCGACATCCCTGCCGATCCTGCGGCGAAGTCTCGTCGGCCGATCCCTCCCGTTGACCGTCCCGCACGGCGGACACCCCGACTGACGACCCAGTGCACGATCTCGCCCCCGAAAACCGGTGGACGATCAGTTGTGCGCCACGGCGGAGAGGTCCCGTAGTCAGAAGACCGCCCAGACACGACGCCAGGTATCGGACCTCACACGCGTTGCATGCCAATCGCAATGGTTGGCGTCGACCGAGCACACGCGCTCCGGTCCGGCGACTGGCGCGCCCGTCGAGTCTGCACCTGATCTGACCGTGGGCGCGGCCACCGAAAACGCAGCGAGAGAGGTGGTTTGAGATGCTCCACCACCAGCTCGAGAACCCCGGGACCGGGCGATTTCTGTGCACCAGCCCTGGGCGGGTGGCGATCGCGGGGGACTGGCTCGCCAACACCGCATACGGTGCCGTGGCCATCGCACATGCGGCGAAACGCAACGCCGACGTCCTGATCCACCTCGGGGACTTCGGCTACGCGTTCACCGATGCCTATCTCGATGCGCTCGACCGTGCGCTCGACGAGCACGATCTGGTGCTCGGATTCGTCGAGGGCAACCATGAGAACTTCGACTGGCTGCTGGCCCAGCCGATCGCCTCGGACGGGCCTCCGTTACCTGCGGAATCGGATCGTTCACCTACCGCGGGGTCTGCGCTGGCGGTGGGGCAACACGCGGTGTCTGGCGGTGGGCGGGGCCTACTCGATCGACCGTTTCCTGCGGATCCCCGGCACGTCGTGGTGGCCACAGGAGACCATCACCGACGACGACGTGCGCCGTATCGCCGATGCCGGACCCGCCGAGGTGATGTTCTGCCATGACTGCCCGTAGGGGATCACCGTCCCGGGTATGGACCGTGACCGGCAGGGCTTCCCCGCCGACGAGCGTCACGCATCGGAGGCCAACCGCGTCCGGCTACGGACCATCGTCGATCATGTGCGTCCCCGACGTCTGTGGCACGGTCACTTCCACCACCGTCACCAGGCAATCCTCGTCACCGGGATCTACCGGACTGTGGTCGACGGGCTCGGGCGCGACAAGGGCCCGATCGACAACAACATGGTGGTGGTCAACGGTGCTGACCTGGGCTGGCACCGGGCAACAGGGCCGAGAACCGCTCAAGGCGGACACACCAGTAGGTCCGTGCGGTCGACGATCGACTTGGACGAGCCACCCACGTCGCCTCAACTGCGCACCCCCGAGCCGAAGAGCTGACAGTGCGGGCCGGAACTGGACAATCCCGCATCACACCAGGGACTCGGAGAGGCTTCTGGTCGTATCCATCCACCCGCCCCACCCCGTCGACGCGGCCGTACTGATTCCTCAACGTGACCGGGTCGCTGCTCCTCGGGTTCGTGGCCGGGTTGGTTCTCTTTCACGATGTCCCGCCGGAAGTTCAGCTGATCGTGGGTGTCGGGTTCTGTGGCGGGTACACGACCTTCAGCACCGCCAGTTTCGAGACCGTGCGGCTGATCCCAGCCAGCGGTACGCCGCCCGGCGTCGCGCGGTCGGCACCCTGCTGGTGACCGTCGTCGCTGGCGGTGCCGGTCTCGCCCTGGCTGCTGGGGTATGAGGAGAAGACGACCATGACCAATAACGACAACCACCCGACGCGGGAGACGCTGCGGGACTGGCGCACCCCGCTGCGTGTCGACGGACCCGCGACCTCCACTCCGGTGGTGTGCCATCTGGTGGTCGGCTTCGACCGGCACCCGGCCAGCCACGCCGCCCTGACCCACGCGATGGACCTCGCCGGCCGACTCGATGCTTTTCTGCACGTCGCGCACATCGTCGACATCGACGACATGCCCGTCGAACCCGACCGGGACGACTGGGAACAGCGCTTCGCCGACGCCGTCGAACAAGAACGCCGCGAGGCCTGCACCATGCTGGCCGCGCTGCCCGGCAACTGGGCCTACTACTCGCGGGAAGGGAATCCGGCGCAACTGTTGACCACGATCGCCGAAGCGAACGATGCCCTGATGATCATCATCGGCACCTCTCGCGGCGGCGCAATGTCCCTGCTCGAGCGGTTCCTCGGCGAATCAGTGTCCTCGAAACTCGTCCACCACGCCCGCCGCCCCGTCCTGTTGGTCCCCGCCCCCCACAAGGAGCAGGGGTGACGCCGCACGACCCCGCCGCCGCCGAACCTACCCAGGGGGCCTCCGCACCGCGGGGAACGCCCCGATCTCGCACGTTCCGCACATCGACGCTTCCGAATCGACCCGGCCGTCGGTGGGCGTGTAGCGGTTCGTGGTTGCGTTCGGCACGGTCAGCCTGCTCGCGGTCTTCGTCTATGAAGGGGCCCGGTCGATCACCGGCCCCTACTCGCCTTGCCGGGTGCAACCGCGTTCGTCGTCGGGGTCGTCACCGGATTCGGAGGGGCGGCCGCGCTGATGACGCGGCCGGTCTCCGACCCGCTGGCGAACCGGGCCCGCGATTCTGGGCATGGATCGTCGCTGGCTACGTCCTCACCGTGATCACAGTCCTTCCTCGGGTTCGTCGGCACCCTTTGGGTCGCATGCGCGTTGGTGATCGCCTAACGCGTCGGCAAGGCGTTCCGCAGCCCCGCGAAAGACGCTGCTCTCGCATGCCACCGCCACCACCGGCGGCGAATGAGGTTTCGCCGTCCACGAGGCCCTCGAGCAGATCGGCGGCTAGATCGGTCCGCTGCCCGTTGCAGCGGTCCTCATGATCAGCGGCGGGCACTACGGCCCGGCGCTCGGGGTGCTCGCGATTTCCGGGCGTCGCCGTTACGGTCGGCTGTCACATCGACGACGCGGCGGGTAGTCGAAAGAGCATGCGAAAGACTCCGATCTGAACCTCGTCGCCGTCCACCAGTCCGGCGCAATCGACGGGCTGCCGGTTCAGATAAGTTCCGTTGAGAGAGCCGGCATCACACAGGGTGAACGTTGCATCGTCCCGGCGGATTTCGGCATGCCGACGCGAGACGGTTCCGTGGCCGAGCACGATCTCCGACCTGGGATGGCTGCCGAGCACGGTGATGTCGCGGTCGACGGCAAGGGATGCACCCTTCGCCGGCCCAGGGCCCCTGGTCACGACCAGCTGTGGGGCACCGCCACCCCGATCGTCCGGAAGACACGTACGCGGCAGGTCGTCGGTCAGCTTCATCATCGTCACCTCGATCAACATCTCCCAAAATACCCCCATGGGTATATATAGATCAACCGGGATAGGTGCTAGGACATTCCCGTGGCGCCCACCTCATCCTCGACGGACGAGACGGCGGTGAATCGGGTTCCCCCGGATGATGAACGAGGCACTTCCTGAACCCGCCGGACTTCCTACAACCCGGGGCGCCGGGTTGGCGTGACACAGCGAGGCGCCGTTAGTGTCCCGAGTCGTTGATTCGAACGCAGTAATGCGCAATCGATTCGAGGATCTGGTCCGCGATCTTGACCCACACGTAGGCGGCGTACGTCCTCGCCACACAGACGGGCGGTCATGCTCGCCTGGTGCGTTCGATCACTGCGGTGCAGACGAGCCGTGCGCTCGCGACCCTGCTGCTCATGCCGACTGCACTCGGGAGCTGGCCAGGCGCCGGTCCTTGTATGGGCTGCCGCCGCAGCGCATTCCCCCGGGATGCGATCAACCCCTCGGCGCACGCTCCGTGCTCGTGCGGATGGGTTTGGGGTGGGTTTCGTACATGCGGACCGCGACGGCGAGGGCGGAGGCGGCGCTGACGGCGGCGGCCACCCAGACCGCGGCGTGCAGTCCCATCAGGTCAGCGACGACGCCGCCGAGGATCGCGCCGACGGCGTAGCCGCTGTCGCGCCAGACCCGGTAGATCCCGACGGCGCGGCCGCGCCAGGCCGGGTGGGCGACGTCGCCGATCACGGCGAGCAGGGTGGGGTAGACCATGGCGGTCCCGGCCCCGAGCAGCACCGTGCCGGCCGCCCACCCGGTGAAGCCGTGGGAGGCGGCGATCAGCGCCAGGGCTGCGGCTTGCAGGGTCATGCCGGCGGTGATCAGGTGCTTGCGGCCGATCCGGTCCGAAAGGGCGCCGGTGACCAATTGTCCGGCGCCCCAAACGCCGGGATAGAGGGCGAAGAGCACACCGATCTGCCCGGCGCCCAGGTCGGCTGTGGCGAACAGCAGGGGGAACAGGCCCCAGGAGAGCCCGAAGTTGAGGTTGTTGACCAGCCCGGCCTGACTCGCCGAGGACAGGGCGGGTTCGGTGAAACTGGTTGCCGCAGCGATTTGCCGGTTGGTCAGATCCGCGTGCAGGTGATCGTGCATTCCGTCCGCACGCGGGGTGTGCTGGGTGGCTTCCAGGCGCGCGTGGTCGCGGGTTTCGCGGATGAATACCCCGGACAGCAGCAGGGCCAGCGCGGTGTAGGCGAGTCCGAGCAGGAACGGGGCCGGTCGTAGCCCGTACTGGTCGGCGAGGTAGCCGGCCATCAGCGAGCTGACGGCCACGGCGCCGTAGCCGGCGGCCTCGTTCAGTCCCATCGCCAGGCCGCGGCGGGCGGGGCCGACCAGGTCGATCTTCATCACCACGGTGGTCGACCAGGTCAGGCCCTGGTTGATGCCCAGCAGCACGTTGGCGGCCACGACCCACCACCAGTTGGGGGCGGCGATGAGCATCAGCGGGACGGGGATGGCGAACAGCCAGCCCACCAGCAGCACCGGCTTGCGGCCGAACCGATCGGACCAGGCTCCGGCGAAGTAGTTGGCGGCGGCCTTGGTGATTCCGAACGCGGCTACGTAGGTGAAGATGAAGGTGTAGCCGGTCAGCCCGAATTCGCCTGAGGCGAGCAGCGGCAGCACGGTCTGCTGTTGGCCGACCATGCCACCGACGAGGGCGTTGACCGCGACGAGCAGGCTGAACTGGGCGAGGTTGGGGCCCAGGCCGAGTCGGATCGGCCGGGGCGAGGTGGTGCTCCTGTGGCGGTCTCTGCTCATGCGCCGGTCTCGAGGGTGCGCCCGGTCGCCTGGGCCCAGTCGTCGGGACCGCCCTCGAGCACCGTCAGCTGTCGGTGGCCGGCGCGTTCGAGCAGGCTGGCGGCGCCCATCGCGCGTTCGCCGTGCCCGCACATCACCACGGTGGGCTCGCGGGGCAGGTCGTCGACCCGGCCCGGGAGGGCGCCGAGTTCGATGTGGATGGCGCCGGGCAAGTGCCCGGCCA
>NZ_LTCZ01000007.1:0-30006 GCF_001583455.1 Rhodococcus sp. LB1
CTGGCACAGCCACTTCACCGGAAAGGTGTCGCAGTGGTCGTCAACGAATTGGAAGTGGCTGCTCACCAACTCGTGAAAGTCGGCCCGGGGCGCGGTTGCCGCCTTGCGGCGACTCCGTCTCCCCGGACCGCTTCCCGAACCCGGCGTGCACCTTTCAATGCACCGGGCTCTCCACAAGACTCGTTCAGGCTGCGGTGGGTTCCTCGTTGGTGTCCGGCCAGGGTGAGGGGATGACCGTACCGCGGTAGCGGTAGCGGGTGGTACCGATCTTCTCGAGGTCGATCAGCTCCCGATGCTCACTGGCGGGCCACCATCCGCCGCCGCAGTAGCGGCGGCGGAGCTGCTTCCAGGTCGACCGGAGGTGTTTTCGCCGCAGCCATCGCCACACCGTCTGCCACACATAGTGACTGAGGTAGGCAAAGACCGCGGAGGACACCCCCGCCCGGAAGTAGCCGCACCATCCCCGCAGCGACGGATTCACCCGACGCAGCAGAATATCGAGCGGCTGACTGGTCGAGACCTGTCGGCACAGCATCTTGACCTTCCGTTTGACGGCCAGCACGGCCTTCTTCGACGGATAGGTATAGATGAAGTGCTGGCTGGTTCCGCGTTTGCGGTGCCGCTGGATGCGCCACCCGAGGAAGTCCAGCCCCTCGTCGATGTGGGTGATCAAGGTCTTGTCCGGAGACAGACGCAACCCGATCGCCGCCAGCACGGCGGCGACCTCCTCCCGGAGTGCCTCGGCGTCGGCCCTGGTGCCCTTGACCATCAGACACCAGTCGTCCGCGTACCGGACGAGCCGAAAGTTCGGCAGCCCGTGACGACGCCGTTTCTCGCGCTCCGCGTTGCTGGTGCGCCATCCGCCGGGAGCCTGGGCGATGAACTCGTCCAGCACCGACAGTGCCACGTTCGCCAGCAGCGGCGAGAGGATTCCACCCTGCGGGGTTCCGGCGGTGGTGTCCTCCAACCGGCGATCCTCGGTGAGGATGCCCGCCTTGAGGAACGCCTTCACCAGGGCCAGGACACGGTTGTCCCCGATTCGACGACGCACCCGCCCCAGCAGGGCGGTGTGGTCGATCTCGTCGAAACAGGCCTTGATGTCGCCCTCGACGATCCAGTCATAGCATCGTGGTCTCGTCGTAAAATGGCGCACCTCGGCCACCGCATCGTGGGCCCGGCGCTTCGGACGGAAACCGTAGGAACACGGCAGGAAATCCGCCTCAAAGATAGGCTCCAACACCAGTTTCAACGATGCCTGGACCACCCGGTCGGCCACACTCGGAATACCCAGTCGGCGACGCTTATGCGTCCCCGGCTTCGGGATCATCCGCTCGCGGACCGGCAATGGGCGGAAGCTGCGGTTCTTGATGCTACACCGCAACTCGTCGAGGAAATCCTCGACCCCGTCGGACGCTTCGATGGATCGGGCGGTGCGCCCATCCACCCCAGCGGTTCCGGCACCCTTGTTCCCGCTCACCCGATCCCACGCCACCAACAAGAATGCGGGATCGGACACGAGGTTGAACAGGTCGTCGAACCTGCGATGAGGATCATCGCGAGCCCAACGGTGCAGCTTCGTCTGGATCTTCAGTACCCGTCGCTCGGCCTGATACAGGGCGTGCTCGAGTTCGTCGGTGTTCACCGGCGACCTTCCCTCCTGACCTTCCAGTCGTTCCACTGCCTATCTTGCTGGCCCCCTTCGCCCTGCGGTCGCCTCTCGCGACCTCCACAGGCGGGTCGTCACTCCCGCGACTACTACGGGGCCTCCGCCCCACCTCGCAGTGCTCGGCCGGACACGAACCTTCCACCCACCCGGACCGGCTGTCCGGGGCGAGATGGACGCACATACAAGGCGGTTCCCACGTTCACCAGGTGATCGATCGGTCAGGGAGGCACCCAGCTGTACTCCGGCAGCATCGCCGCGCCTACGCCGCAGACCTTCGGCGCGGCCTCCTCACCGCCAGAGACACACGGCTACGGAGTCGAAACCCGGGCCAAACAGCCCAGATTCCGTGCGCTGCATACCGGCCCGATATCCACCAGGTTTGAGCCGGCTTCGCCTTTACGGAGCGTCCACCACTGGTTCGCTCACGCTGTACCTTCTGACCTTGCTCAGCGAGCCCGCACCGTCTGGTAGTTCCGGCGCGACTCGCCTTCGTCGGGGCCGCTTGCCACCCTTGACCGTCGTTCCCCGGCAAGGGCTGCCCCCAGCTTCACTCAGGCCGCTGCGACGACCCGAGGGAGGAGGTCTCTCACCACCTCTCGACCAACCCAGCGCCTCGTGGCGCACGTCTCCCCGGCGAAATATTTCGCGGCCCTCCGCAGGATCTCCCGTTCGGTTTCGAGCTTGCGGATCTGGGCCTTGAGCTGCCTGTTCTCTTCCTCCAACACGGACTCGGACGATACCCCGCCGGCCCGCGATGCCGGCCGCGCCGCCCCACTGGCCCGGAGCTCGGCCGCGGGAGCGCCGGTGCGTTTGCGTTCGGCCCGCACCCAGGTGCGCAGCGTNNNTCTTCACGACCCAGTGTTCACGATGTCCTCACTCAGGGGGGAAGCCCCGTGACCGCGACGACCCCGCAACCCCCGACATACGACCAGGTCCGGTACCGCGGCCAGGTGCGGCCACCGCGTGATCTGCGGCGTGCTGCCATGGCGAATGCCGACGCCAGAGCGATGAGAATCAACGTTCCGGCGACGGACACGGTGTCGGTCGACCACCAGTTGACAGCATCGGTCGCCGGGGGCGCTCCGTGGGCGCTATTCATGACCATGCGCTCGGGCAGGGGGAATCACGGAGAGATCGTGGCGCCCCCGGACAGCAGAGACCCGCCGGAACCATTTTGCCCACGTAGGTATCCCCATCCAGGAGGCGGGTGCCTCGGCGATCCAGCGGACCGTGTCGGCGTAATGGGCACGAACCTGCCGCCATGCGGTGGTCGGCAGCCGCCGAAGCTCCGGCGGGGCGGTGGTCTCGTCCTTCATCGGTTCTCCACTCCGTTCTGGAAGGTCAGCGTCAGGGCAGAGCGACCCGCGACCTCCACCTGGACTCGCGCCCGGCCTGCGTCATCGGCAACGACGGCGTCCTCGAGGGCACCTGTGAGCGTGTACCGACCGCCCGGGCGGAGGCGGGCAAACGTCACCGTCACCCGCTCCTGTCGACCGACCGTGCGCAATACCGCGCCGAGGTCGCGGCCGTTGGGGCTGACTGCGCGAGCGACCATCACTTGGGGGTACGGAACCGAATCGATGACCGGGCCCTCCTGCCATATCGCGGGCATCCCCTTTTCCACGATGTCCATCCAGCCGCCGTGGCGCCCGAACAGCGCCCGCCCCAGACCCGCGTGAGCGAGAATCGATGCGCCTTCGGCGACGAGCCACCCTCGATTGTCGATCGAAATGTGCAGTCGTTCGCGCAGTTCCCGGTAGACGCCGCGGCTGAGCTCTTCGTCGCCGGCCTCGCGTGCTTCCTCCATCACCATCGCGTAGCCGGCGAGCGGATTGAACGTGTAGTTGCCCGGGTCGAGAAGCCTGTCATCGGTGCGGAACGGGGTAGCGATCTCGCCGTCCGGGGTCCTGCAAGCCGCCTGCAGCAGCAAAAATCCACGGTCGGCGACATTGGGCACGAGATTGCGCAGATCCGCTGACAGAGTCAGCCCGGCCGCGCCGATCCCGACCCGGCTTGATCGGTGCCCGTTGACCATGCCGTCCGGGCGGACCAGCTCCTGCTGGAACCCGCGACGATATCGATCGCCGATCTGGTCCCAATAGGTTGTGCCATGGAGACGGTCATGGAGCCGAAGCCCGGTTCCTCCCCGCATGTTGCACAACGAGAAGATCCAATTCGGTTCGCACACCACCAAGCCCCACGGCGAGCGCACGTAGTCGGCCGCCAGCGATGCACACAGTGCCCCATAGCTGAGCGGGTACCGCCGCTGGTCGTTCCAGGTGAACATCAGCGAACCCGGCTCACTGTGCTGCAGATCCCCACTCACGGTCTGATACAGCCCGAGTGACTGCGCAAAATACCCGGTCATCATGATGTTCTGCCGCTTGGCCGGATCCGGATCCCACTCGAGATTTCCCCAGAGGTTCTCGAGCGCCCAATACCCCCACACCTTCTTCTCGAGGTACCGGGTAATCAGCTGACGTTGAGCATCTTCCAGGTAGCCTTTGAAGGCCGGCACGCGGGTGTACTGCTGCAATGCCAAGGCATCGATCACCGCATTGATCTGATAGCGCAGGGCCGCCGGCTGAAACTGGTCGATCACGTTCCAGTTCGACCAGTCGTCGGGGGCCTGATTCGCCATATCGACGAACCGACGTGTCAGGGCAAGTTCCTCGTCGTCGAGTTCATCGGCGACGTGCACATCCGGGCGTTTCGCACCTTCGAGGGGACGCGAAGCCTGCCCCAGGAACACGTTGGCGGCCTCGGCCTGCGCGACTTGCTGCGCAAAACTGCGGCGGCGGTGCCGACCGACCTCCAACGCTGTCAACGCCGTCGCGCCCGCCACGGCGAGAGCCGCCCTTCTCCAGGTGCGATTCGACCGTGATGCCCGTCGAGCGGCGTAGGCCGCCGCCCCGATCCAGATCACCGGCGGCAGCACCATGTTGCCGGTGCCGAACCACAGCAGCAGACTGAACGCAAAGACGACAGCCGTCAACGCGAAGCGGGCGGGGTCCCGGGTGTAGAGAAAGCCTGCGCCGGGGAGCATCATCCCCGTCGCGAAACCCTGATTGCGAGCCTTGCCGCCGGACAGCGAAGCCGCGACACCAACAGCCTGCGCGCTCCCGAGGATCGCGAGCATCCTGCGTTGGCGTGCCTGCGCAAGTGGACCGTTCGCCCCCTTTGCGGGCGGTATCTCGATACCTTCGTACACCGGCCCCGCATCAGCGAAAGTCGTCTCGCGGGGTGGGGTGACCGTGGTGACCAAGCCTGCCACGAGCGGGGCGAGGAGCGGCGCCCATCCCGATGTGGCCAGGGCCGCGCCAGCGGCGACGGTTCCCGACAGTATCGAGTCCGAGGCTTTCGAGCGCCCTGCCGCAGTGTCCTCGAGCGCAGCAATGACCGAATCCCACCCGTGATCGCGGACCGTGCTTCTACACGCGTCAAGTAGCTCGCGCAGGGCACCGGGAGGAAGCCCGGCATCGAGACTCGGGAGCTTCGCACGCCTACCAGCGACCATGTACCAGTTCCTCACATTCTGTCGTGGGCACCGATCGCATTCGTCAGATACGAGTCTCGATCGGAGATACGCCCGGTGGGCCCGAGCGCCCAATGACAACGTTCCTCCATGCTAGGAGTGTCTAGTGAGCTCGCACACAGACGAAAAGCCACCGACCGCAGTCATTTTCGGCAATCCGTCCTCCGTCAATTGACGTAGGCACTCCGGCGGAGTGGCGCCCGATGACGTAGGCACTCCGGCGGAGTGGCGCCCGAATTGCGTGCGCGGCCTGCTGCCTTCGTAGGGCTCCCCAGACGTCCCGTGCTCGCCGACCGCTGGCGCCCGCACGCCTCCGCGCCGACGTCGGGACACTGTCGACCAACGCCATTGCCGACGTGAGGACTGTTCGATGCGCGGGTCCCCGCTGCGCAAACCGAGGCGCGCCCGTCACCGCTCTCTGCGGGATCCGGCAGTCGGCGTAGGTCAGTCCCAGCAGCAAATTCGATGTCTCCCAGGCCGCCCACTGCTCCAGGCGTGAGGGGCGCCAGCGGCACCGACCACGATCCCTTCCCTGGCATCGGTTCCGCGCGAGTGCGGCCACGTGCAACAACGTGTGCGTCTGTCGGAAACGCCGAGCATTTGTTGAAAGAGTTCGGTCGGCCGTCGGTTTCACCCGAGGAACACACATCAGCCGTGCATTCAAGGAACAATTTGGGATGACACCGAGTGAGCGGCGGATGCAGCACTGACCGCACGAGGAGTTCGACATAGTCGCAACCGAGAAATGGCGTAGCGAGCGACACCAGCCCCCAGTGCGTCAGCGCCGAGTGAGGGATTTACCGATAATGTCCTTCATTATCTCGGTTGTGCCACCGTAGAGGAAGTATTCGGACCGGTGGTGGTGCTCATTGACGGCACTGTCACGTTGTTGGGCCGCGTCCGAGGCCAGCCAAATGACAGCTTCGGTGACATCTTCAGCGTGCTCGCACGAGCATCGACAAATTCTCTGCCGATCCGGTACTCGGTCATGAACCCGCTGCCACCGTGAAGCTGCAGGCTTCGAGTGATCACCTTCTGCTGAAGCTCGGTAATCCACCACTTCGCCATGGCCGCCTCGGTCGCTGTAAGCCGCTCTTCAACATGTTCTGCCAGGCACCGATCCAGGAACACTCGCGCGATCTCGACTTCCGTTGCCAATTCGGCCAACGTGAACCGCGTTGACTGGAAATCGGCAACTCGTCGCCCGAATGCGCTCCGCTCCTTGGTGAAGCGCACGGCTTCCTCGAGTGCGACTTCCATGCTGGTGGCCGACATTACTGCAATGCTCAAGCGTTCCCGCACGAGGTTGTGCATTAGATAGTCGAATCCGTGACCTTCCTCGCCCAGGAGGCAATCCGCTGATACTCGCAGGTTGTCGAAGAACAGTTCCGCGGTGTCCTGTGCCGTCAGGCCGATCTTGTCGAGTTTGCGTCCGCGAACGAATCCGGGGAGGTCTGTCTCGACCAGGAAGAGGCTGATGCCCTTCCGTCCGGCATCGGGAGCCGTCTTGGCGACCACAATCACCACATCAGCGAGGATCCCGTTGCTGATGAACGTTTTGGCACCGTTGAGGATGTAGCTGGCACCATCCTTGATGGCAGTTGTGGTGATTCCGGCGAGATCACTCCCCGATCCAGGCTCGGTCATTGCTACAGCGGCGATAAGAGTTCCCGCACACAACCCTGGCAGCCATCGCTGCTTCTGTTCGGGTGAGCAGAGCTGATTGAGGTAGCGATGAGGTCGTTGAATCCACAGAGATTCATCACCACAGCTCCCGCGCCGATCCGGGACAATTCCTCGTTCAGCGTGACGTTGAATCGGAAGTCGTCGATTCCGCCACCACCATACTTCTCGTCGACGTCCGTCCCGAGAAGCCCCAGCGAGCCGGCCTGGGTGAACACCGTCCGATCCACGATCCCCGCCGCGGCCCAACGTTCGAGATGGGGTTCGACGTGACTACGAGCGAAATCGCGAGCCAGGGCGCGGACGGCGTGATGGTCATCGGAATAGAGCAAACGTTCCATGAGTAATAGTGTCTTTCATCCACGGCGGAGAAGAAGTCAGCATCCAACTCTCACCGCCCACATAGCGCGGGCTTGGACTGCGTGGCAGTCATTCCCACAGACGGAAGCCCATATCGCGAGCTTCCGCCACCACCATATATGCCCACACATGGCGCCGAACCCTCGGTGGATCCGCCGACCAGACCCTGCACGAATGATTGCACGGTGCCGCATTCGTCAGACCTACTCAGCCGGTATTCAGCGACGGCTCAGAGGTTCTGCCTCCGCCGACCACGAACGAAACATGGCGAGTACGTCATTCGACGCACCCGATGTGCGACATCCGTCCGCACAGCTGACGTCAAGAGTCGGTTCTGAAAAGTGTTATCCGCCTTTACGGTGATGTGTGTCACGACCACGACCACGTGCACGAGATCTGAGAGAGGTGACTCCGAGGGAGATATCGGGATCCATTGACTGCCCGATTGACGCAGTCGCGGATGGCTTCGGCAACGCACAGCACACACACGGGCCTCCACCCTGGCACCCAGTAACCACAAGGAAATCGCCGCCGCGCGCCCCCTCGGACGGAAGTCCGCGGTCGCTGCGGGTGCGCTGTTGCGCGTCTTCACAACACAAATTGTTGCTCTTCAGAAAGGTAGCCCCGATGCCCGGCACCGAGGTACACAGCAACCCGTCACCACCACCGACCGCACGCGAACGACGCAAAGTCCTCGGCGCGAGTTTCATCGGCACCGCGATCGAGTGGTACGACTTCTTTATCTACGGCGCCGCCGCGTCGATGATCTTCGGGCCGCAGTTCTTCCCCAGCGAGGATCCGATGACTGGGACGTTGGCCGCGTTCGCGACCTTCGCGGTCGGCTTCATAGCCAGGCCGATCGGCGGGATTGTGATGGGGCACTACGGCGACCGGGTCGGCCGTAAGAAGATGCTGCTGATCTCGATGCTGCTGATGGGCGGCGCTACTGTGGCAATCGGGCTGCTTCCGAACTACGCCGCGATTGGCGTCTTCGCGCCGATCCTGCTGGTCACTCTCCGCTTCATGCAGGGCCTCGGCGTAGGCGGCGAATGGGGCGGCGCGGTCTTGATGGCTGTCGAATACGCTCCTGCCCACAGACGCACGTTATATGGCGCGTTCCCGCAGATGGGTCTGCCGGCCGGCGTCATCACATCCAATATTGTGTTCATCATCGTGACCTCGATCTTCGCGCCGGCGGTATTCAGCGACTGGGGTTGGCGAGTGCCGTTCCTGCTCAGCGGTGCGTTGATCCTGGTCGCCCTGTATCTGCGCGTACAGGTGGAGGAAACACCGTCCTTCCGCAACGCCCGGGCGCACGGTGACGTGGAGTCCAGCCCGCTGAAGACAGTCCTGCGGGAGCACGGTGGAACCGTAGCTTTGGCTGGGGCGATTTCGATCGCATGCCCCGCATTCGGTTACATCTACTCGGTCTACCTCTTGTCCTACGGCACCAAGGAACTAGGTATCGCGCAATCGACGCTGCTCGAGCTTATCGTGGCCGGCGCGGTGGTACAGCTGATCTCGATATACATCGCCGCAATCCTTGCGGACCGGTACGGGCAACGCCCGATATTCCTCGCTGGAGCCGCGGTCGTGGCGGTATGGGCATTCCCCTTCTTCATGTTGGTCAACACCGCGAGCCCGCTCTTGATCTTCGTAGCTTTCGTCGTAATGCTCTTGGGCACATCGTTGATGGCCGGACCGCAGGCGGCGATGATCGCCGCTTTGTTCCCGGCGAACATCCGCTACAGCGGAACGTCGATCGCCTATCAGATCGGGTCGATCCTCGGCGGGGGCTTCGCTCCGTTAATTGCGACCGGCTTGTATGCGCGGTTCGGCTCGACCACGCCGACCTCGATCTACCTGATGATCCTCGGTTTGATCAGCCTGATAGCGATTGCGACGCTACGTGTGCCATCTGCTCAGCCCATCGAGTCGACGACCGTAGGCGACCGCCAGGCAGACCCGGTCACCTGATCGAGCGGAGCTGGTGCCCCGCCGCCGCTGGCGGCGGGGCACCAGCTGTGCCAGTGACGGTTTGAGTCCGCGCACAGGCTCAGCCGGCACTGGCCGACTATCATAGAAACGAACCATCGCACCCTGGCCTAAATTGCGCCGCTGCGTGCGTAGGGTGAATGCGCGGTCACATCCCCGCCGCGGCAGCAATCTGGGTGTCCTGACGTCCCCGGGACACCTCAAAAGGAATTCATCGTGTTGAGTCTGTTCCTGCACGCCGTTGCGGCGTTTTTCTACCTGTTTCTCCGGTCCGCCTGGCGATGCACCGACACCATTGGACGGCCGATATGGGGCGGGTGAGCACCCGGACCCCGGTGACCCGGATCAGCGGCGTCCACCGCAGCACACGACCGGACACGGTGGTCGTTGAGCAACCCCTCGAGATTCGGGTCAGTGGCGTGCCCTTGGCGGTGACGATGCGGACCCCGGGATCGGATATGGAACTGGCGCAGGGATTCCTGCTCACCGAAGGCATCATCGCCGACCGCGCGGACATCGCGTCGATCCGCTACTGCAACAGCGTCGACGGAAGCGGTGTCAACACCTATAACGTCCTCGACGTACACCTCGCACCCGGGGTGTCGCTACCCGAAACCGGAATCGAGCGCAACTTCTACACTACTTCCTCGTGCGGAGTGTGTGGCAAGGCGTCGCTCGACGCGATCCGGCAGCGCACCCGGCACTCCCCGGCGGCGGATCGAATCCGAGTCGAGGCGGCAACCATCTCGTCGCTGCCGGATACATTGCGGACGGCGCAGAAGGTCTTCGCCACCACCGGCGGACTACATGCAGCCGGGTTGTTCACCGCGGACGGGCAACTCATCGCGGTCCGTGAGGACGTCGGCCGGCACAACGCCGTCGACAAACTGATCGGCTGGGCGATCGAACAGGGCCAGGTACCGCTGCGCGGCACAGTGCTTCTCGTCAGTGGTCGTGCGTCATTCGAACTCGCACAGAAGGCGGTGATGGCCGGGATTCCGGTCCTCGCAGCGGTCTCGGCGCCGTCGTCACTTGCAATCGATCTCGCCCACGAGGCCGGACTCACGCTGATCGGCTTCCTTCGCGGGCCCACAATGAACCTCTACACCCACCGGGAACGGGTGTGTTGAGAGAGGACGCGAGATTCCTACGATCTGCGAGGACTGGAGACGATCAGTGGAGAAGCCCGCCGCCGTCGTTTACCAGCGACTGCCCGGTGATCAGGGCGCCGTCCGGGGATGCCAGGAAGGCCACCATGCCGGCGAACCGCTCGGGTGTGACGAATTCCTGAATGGCTTGTTGAGACATCGTTCGGGCGAAGACGTCGTCGCCGGAGTGGGCGCTCGTCCCCGGTGTGGCGACTTGAGCGGGCATGACGGCGTTGACGGTAATCCGATGCTCACCTAATTCGCGGGCCATCACCCGCGTCATACCGATCAGGGCGCCCTTGCTGGCGACGTATCCGATCTGCCCCGGAGCACCGGTGAAGAAGGTGCGGGACGCGATGTTGATGATGCGACCGCGGTGGGGGCTGTCGCGCAGGTAAGGAAAGCATGCCTGCACCATGCGTAGGGCACCGACCGCATTGACATCGTAGAAGCGGTGCAGTTCCTCGGGCGAGGCATCGAGCAGGCTGCCACGGCCGGAGAGTAGTCCGGCGTTGTTGACCAAGATATCGATGCTCCCGAGGCGCGCGGCGACAGCTTCGACGGTCGCAGTGACGGCGGCGGTGTCCGTGACATCGCACGTCCAGGGAAGGACTGATTCCGAGGTGTCGGAGCCCGCCTCGATGTCGATCGCGGCGACGGTTGCCCCATCGGCGGCAAGTCGGTCGGCGATGGCCCGGCCCAGTCCGCGGGCTGCACCGGTCACGATGGCGGTTCTGCCGGTAAGGGGGCGCGAGGGGTGCATCACAGCTCCTGCAGGCTCGTCGGCCGCATAGAAGATCGGCTCGGTGTGTGGGTTGTTCAGTAGAGGGGTGGGGCCGCCTCAACCGGCCGGGCCGCCGCGCGAGCGGCGGCCCGACCGGATTGATGTCAGGCCTTGACCGAGGTGCGCCATCCAGCCTGGTAGGAGTCGCGGGCCATGACCGAGTACGGTGCCGGGCTCACGATTGCGCGCACGGCGAGCTGCTCGTGCTGCTGCACGGTGGTCTTGCGGCTTCCGCCGTCGGGCTCGCCCCAGATGACCTTGACCTCGGCGCCGAGCGGAACGTCGGGGTTGATCGTCGCCAGGGACAGTGCGGCGCGCTCGTTGGCGCTGTACCCGGTGAACAGGGACAGACCGATGTTGTTTCCGTCAGCGTCGACGATCGCGTCGTAGTTCGAGGACCCGTAGTTGGCGTTGGGCAGGTCGAAGAACTGGTATCCGGGCCCCTTCGGGTCGACCGGCGATGCCAGCAGCTTCGCGACGTCCTCGGGGTTCCAGGCGAGGGTCACCTTCCGGCGCTGGCTCTCCTGGTCGATGGCCTCGAGTGCGTCACGTCCGATGAAGTCGTGGTCGAACTTGACGAACGATCCGTAGCCGAGCTCCCACGGGTTGAGGTAGTAGTCGCTGATGTCGTTGGAGACGAAGCTGCCGGCCAACGCGTTCGTCGCCTCGTAGCTGTCGGCGCCGAGCCATTCGCGGTATTCCCGCATCCCGTTGCTGGTGTAGATCGCGGGCAGCGGGGATGGGATCCAACCGGATTCGAGGGTGTTGCACGAATATGCCCGTGCTCCGGCCGGCTCCAGACCGAATTCGCGACCTGCTTCGAGGATGGCGTCGCGGATCTTGTCGTAGGACTTGTAGGGACCCCAGATCTCCAGTCCGGGCGCACCGGCCATTCCGTGACGCAGCGTGCGGACCTGCTCGCCGGCGATGTTCATGTAGCCCATGCGGAAGAACTTCACCTGTTCGACGGTGCCACCGTTGACCTTCTCGATGACGTCCCAGGCGCGGGGACCCTGGATCTGGAAGCGCCACAGGTCACGGGTGACCTCCTTGCCGTACGGACGCGACGGCGACCGCGGATCCAGGCGCAACTCGACGTTGTAGCCACGATTGGCCTGGAAGGTCAGCCAGTTCGCGACAGGGGCACGGCCGACAAAGGTGAACTCTTCCTCAGCCTCCCGGAAGAGGATGCCGTCGCCGATGACGCCGCCCTCGGGGGAGACCGGGACGAACTGCTTGGCGGTGTTGACCTCGAACTTCGCCACGCTGTTGATGCCGGTGTCGGAGATCAACTTCAGCGCGTCCGGACCCGAGATGAAGAGGTTAACCATGTGGTGGCTCTGGTCGAACAGCACCGCGGTCTCACTCCAGGCCTTCACCTCGCGGCGGAAGTTCGTGAACTCGGACGGGACGACCGGGTAGATGTAGGTGCCGAGCTGGGAGTTGCGTAGCAACTCCACTGTGTTTCCGGCCTGGTCGAGGACGTCCTGAAGGTTTTTCGGGCTCATGATTTTCCGTTTCGTTGGTGGGAGAACAGGTAGTTGGTTGATGGGAATCAGAGAAGGTGCTGTTCGGCACTGATGTACTCGACGCCGAGCTCGGCGAGTTTGGTGCGCAGACCGTAACGGTCCAGCCCGAGTTCGCCGTCTCGGAAGGCGGTGCGGGTTGCTTCTTCCTTGTCGGTTCGGGCCTGGGCGGCCTCGATCGCCCGGTCGACGTCGCTGCGGGGGACGACCATCACGCCGTCGTCGTCGGCGAGAACGGCATCACCGGGCCGGATCGTCTGTCCGCCGATGATGATCGGGATGTTCACTGCGCCGGCGGTAGCCTTCACGGTTCCCTGTGCGCTGACGGCGGTGGACCATACCGGGAACCCCATTGCATTGAGCTCGGCGACATCGCGCACACCTGCCTCGGTGACGAGTCCGCGTACTCCGCGGGTCTGCAGCGCGGTCGCGAACAAATCGCCGAACATGCCGTCCGAGCTCGGTGAGGTGGTGGTGACGACCAACAGATCACCGGGCTGGCACTGTTCGATGGCCGCGTGGATCATCAGGTTGTCGCCGGGCCAGCTCAGGACGGTGACTGCTGTGCCACCGACACGTGAGCCCAGGTGGACCGGCCGCAGCTTCGGCCCCAGGAACCCGGTTCGACCCAGTGCCTCGTGAACCGTGGCGACACCGTATTCGGCGAGCTTGTCGACCTTTTCGATGCATGCGCGAGGCGTGTCCGTGACAATGACATTCTTCATGAGAGTTCCCCGGTGACCTGGGGGTACAGCCGCATGTACGCCTCGCCCATGGTGTTGTGGGGCAGACCCAGGTTCGGGCCGGCGTTCCGTTTGACCTGCACCCCACGCCGCTTGGCGAGATCGGTGTAGTAGTCCCACATGTGCTGTTGTGCCGCCAGGCATTCCATGGCCTTGCGCTTGACGTCGAAGACATCGGTAATGTCCAGCAGCACATTGGGTTTGAAGTCGCACTGCTCAGGCTGGTGGGGTTCGAAGAAGAATACCGGGGGAGCGCCGAGCGGATCTCCGGGTGCGTCGTAGCCGACGGCTTGGGCGAGGACACGAGCATCCAATGCCATCCGGGCGGCCGCGGGATGGTCTCCGTTGTAGGGGTCGGTCAACGGGTGCGTCAACACCACCGCCGGGTCGAACTCGCGGTAGACCCGGACGATGCGGTCCACCAGTTCGTCGGACTCGCGCAGCGGGTAGTCGCCGGCATCGAGGAACTCGATCTCGGCGCCGAGGACAGCGGCGGCACTTTCGGCCTCTCCACGCCGGAGAGCCTTGATCTCGTCGAGTGTCTTGCCCTCTCGCCATGCCCGTGCAGATTCGCCGCGCTCGCCGAAGCTCAGGCACAGCACTTTGGCCCGCTGACCCCGGCTGGTCGCGAGAGCGATCGCGCCGGCGGCACGCCAGACGAAGTCACCCGCGTGTGCGCTGACCACCAGTAAGGAACTCATCCCGGCATCTCTCCTTGGATTGTCGTTGACTCTCACAATGGACAGTAGGAGCGATGGGTGGTGCATCGTCAGGTCCCGGAGTCCGGTCTCTACTAAGTCATTTGACTCGTAGGGAACCTGCCGAATAGCGCGACGAGAGCCGACATCGGACCGTTTCCCCTGCTCGGCCGGGGTCATAGCGTCAAATGAATGAAAACTGAGGAAGACCGATGCACGGCGGCGACCTCGCTCGGCGTGGAACGCTATCTCATGGCGGGAATATCATCGACGTCCGCCCGATCTCCGGCCACAGCGACGGGACAGCGACGCGCTGAGGCGCTGCTCGCTCTGATGGGCTCCCCACAGAACGATCTGCGTGTCGTGCACGTCGCGGGCACCGCAGGGAAGGGTTCGGTGTCGACCTTCATTGCATCGATTCTTCGTGCACAGGGCTTCCGGGTCGGCACCTACCTGTCGCCGCACGTCCACTCGGTTCTCGAGAGATTCCAGATCGACACCCGACCCGCACCGGAAGAGCACGTCGCTGCCGCTCTGCGCATCGTTCGCGATTGTGAGCGCAGACTCGACACGGCCGAGCTAGGACACGTCACGATGTTCGAGGCCGCGACAGCGACCGCATTTCAGTTGTTCCGCGACCAGGAAGTCGACTATGCGGTCATCGAAACCGGTATCGGTGGACTGCACGACGCCACGAACACCGTCTCGCGGAGCGACAAACTCGCCGTGCTGACGACCATTGGTCTCGATCACACCGAGGTTCTCGGATCGACGGTAACCGAAATTGCGCGGCAGAAGGCGGGCATCTTCCCTACAGGCGGTGCGGCCATAGCCCTGCGCGGTGCAGCGGGTGTCGACAAGGTCATCCGGGACGAGGGGCGACGACGCCAATGCGCTGTCGACCACCTCGCTGCAGCACACGCGGCCGACCTCCTGCCCGCGGGCGTCGTCCTCGGTCTGCCCGGCCGCCACCAACGGGTCAACGCCGGACTGGCGCTGCGCGCGGTACGGCACCTGGCGGATCGGGACGGGTGGCCGCTCCGTCTCGGCCGCACCACTGCCGGACTCGCCAGTGCCCGGTTGCCCGGCCGATTCGAACGGCGCCGATGGCGTGGTCGCCCGGTCGTCCTCGATGGCGCCCACAACGAGATCAAGCTCGCGGCCCTTGCCTGCGCGGTCCGCGAGGAGTGGCCCGGTCGCGCACCGGTCTGGGTGCTGACCTTCAAACCGGACAAGAACGTCGACGACGCGATGAGGGCCATCGCCCCGTCCGCAGCGAGGGTGTTCGCGACGCAATTCGACAGCGACGGAGCGAATCAGGGGCGAGGACATGCCCTCGCCGCCAGCGAAGTCGCCGCGGCGGCCCAGCGGGCCGGGATCGATGCAGTGGAGACGTATCCCCGCATCGGCGACGCACTCCAGGCGGCGATCGAGGTATCGGACCCCGATGCTCCGCTGGTCGTCACAGGATCATTCTTCGCCGTCGCCGACGCAGGAAAGGTGATGGCGAAATGAGGGTGCCAACCGCCTGGGCGCGATTCGACGACTTGCGCGCCGGTACCGCCTGCCGGTTCCCGGAGGTCGCCTACGACCTCGTCGCGACCCGGCCCGAACATGTCGCGGATGTGCTGGCGGAGGTCGACGAGGCCAGCCGCAGAGGGTGGTGGGCATTCGGGTTCGTCAGCTACGAGGCGGCCGCAGGTCTCGATCCCTCCCTAGCCGTGCACGACACCGTCGACGGCCTGCCCCTGGCATGGTTCGGGATCGCGCGAGAACCCGAACGAGTCCCACTCGTGCGGCCGACGGTAAACCCCAACTACCAGGTAGGGGAGTGGCGCTACGAATGGGGAGCTGACGAGCATCGCGACAAGGTCGAAGCGGTGCGCCGGCACATTGCAGCAGGAGAGACCTACCAGACCAATCTCACCACCCGCCTGACCGCGGACGTTGCCGGAGACCTACCCCAGCTGTATGCGGACATGGCATGCGCCCAAGGCGGCGCGTACAACGCCTACCTCGATACCGGCCAGTTCGCGATCGCCAGCGCGAGCCCCGAATTGTTCTTCGAGATCACCGACGACCAACTTCTGATGCGCCCGATGAAAGGCACTGCCCGACGCGGACATTCGGTGGCAGAGGACCGGGAGATCGTCGCACGCCTGCAAGCGAGTGAGAAAGAACGCGCCGAAAACATCATGATCGTCGACCTCGTCCGCAACGACGTCGCGCAACTCGCGGTCACCGGAGGTGTGTCCGTCACCGCGCTGTGCCGCGCCGAGCAGTACGAGACGGTCCACCAGCTCACCTCCGATGTCACCGCCCGACTGCGCCCCGACCTCGGTCTCGTCGAGATCTTCCGCGCGCTCTTCCCCTGTGGTTCGGTCACAGGCGCCCCCAAGCACCGCACGATGGAGATCATCCGCGACCTCGAACCGACACCGAGAGGTGTCTACTGCGGCGCCGTCGGAGTCATCGCCCCGGCAGGCGTACCGGTCCGAGCACGCTTCAACGTCGCCATCCGCACCCTCGTCGTCGATACTGACCGAGGCAGCGCCATCTATGGGACCGGCGGTGGCATCACCTGGGACTCACAACCTGCGGCCGAATATGCCGAGCTGCGTGCGAAAGCGGCCGTGCTCACCGCGCGCCCACAGTCCCCGACGGGGCCGCAGTATCCGCGGCCGTGTCCGTCATTTGTCGCAGTCAAGTCTGCCTCGATGCCCGACGAAATGTGATGTGCGCTTCGGCTCTACTGAATACAGGCGGTAATTCCAGAGACCGTCTCTCACACAGCGAGGTCGGGACACGGGTCCGGCCGCAGGAGGTATTCCAGGTCATGGGTGTTGAAAGTCTCGAGTCTGCGATCCAGCGCGTCGGGTCCCCGGTCGAGTTGCTGCGCAATTCGACGTACCGGCCGATGACATTCCCGGTCGCACCGGAGTTCACGAACTGGCGTTCCGAACAGCAGTCCTGGCGCTCGTCGTGCGCACTGCTGGACCAGTCGCACCACATGACCGACCTCTACATCAGCGGAACCGATGCGCTGCGACTGCTGAGCGACTTCGGCGTCAACACCTTCAAGAACTTCACCGCAGGTAAGGCCAAGCAGTACGTGGCGGTGAACCAGGACGGACACTTCATCGGAGACGCCATCCTCTTCGCCCTCGAAGACGACCTGTTCGACGTCGTCGGCCACAAGACGGTCATCAACTGGCTCCAGTACAACGCCGAGAAGGGTGACTACGACGTCACCCTCGAACGTGACGAGAACTCCTACGACCGGCCCTCCGGTCCGCCGAAGCTCTACCGCTACGAACTGCAGGGCCCGACCGCGAAGTCGCTCGTGGAGAAGCTGACCGGGGAACCGCTTCCCGACATCAAGTTCTTCAACATGACCGAATTCACCATCGCCGGACACCGTGTGCGCGCACTGCGCCACGGCATGGCAGGACAGCCCGGCTTCGAGCTGTTCGGCCCGTGGGCCGAGGGCGAGGACGTCCTGGCCGCGATCTTGGAGGTCGGCAAGGAATTCGATCTGGTGCGGGCCGGTGCAAAGGCGTACTCCACGGCCAACCTCGAATCGGGCTGGATCCCGACCGCCGTTCCGGCGATCTTCGGCCCGGAAATGGCTGACTACCGCGAATGGCTCGGCGCCGACGCGCTCGGATCGCTCGGCGGCAGCATGGACTCGGCCGAGATCACCGACTACTACGTCACCCCCTACGACATCGGTTACGGCCGCACCGTCAAGTTCGATCACGACTTCCTCGGCCGGGAGGCGCTCGAGAAGATCGCCGAGAACGCCGAGCGGACGAAGGTGACGCTGGTCTGGAACTCCGACGACGTCGCCGCCGCGATGCGTTCGTTGTTCGAGGCCGGGACCCCCGCCAAGTACCTCGAGCTGCCCAAGTCCCGTTACGCCTTCTTCCAGGTCGACAAGGTCGTTCGCAACGGGGAGCAGGTCGGCATGTCGCTGGACCTGGGCTACATCGTGAACGAGCAGGAGTTCGTGTCGCTGGCAACGGTGGACAAGGCGCTCGCGGAGCCCGGAACCAAGGTCTCCGTCGTCTGGGGTGAGCAGCCCGTGTCCGCAAAGCCGGCCGTCGAGCGTCACCGTCAGGTCGAGATTCGGGCCACGGTTGCTCCGGCACCGTACGTCTACGAGGTCCGCGACAACTACCGCAAGTCCTGATCTTCCCCACTCGCACCCCGGGAACGAGGAACCAATGACGAACTTGAGCAACGAAACCGGCGTTCGCCACCGGAGCAGCAACGCGGCGGACCTCGTACGCAACATGAGCTACGAAGTGATGCCGTTCAAGAACACCGAGCAGGACGTGGTCGATCACGTTCCCAAGACGGTCCCCCTCACCGTAACGGTGACCGAGGCAAAGGGAATCGACACCACCCTGAACCTCACCGAACGACTGATCAACCACGGCTACCAAGTTTCTCCGCATCTGCCGGGCCGCCAGTTCGTCGACGACGCGCACGTCGCTGACGTCATCGCCCGACTCAGCGAGATCGGAGTGAAGTCGGTGTTCGTCATCGGTGGTGACGCACCCAACCCGGCAGGCAAGTTCGTCGATGCGTTCGGACTGCTCCGGGCGATGGAGGAAGTCGGTCACCCCTTCCAGGAAGTGGGTATCGGTGGCTACCCGGAGGGTCACGGCGCGATCGAACAGGAACTCATCGATCTGGCACTGCAGCAGAAGGCGCCACTGGCGACGCGGATCCTGACACAGATCTGCTTCGACGCGACCACCACCAGCAAGTGGGCCGCAGGCGTCGCCGCCTCCGGGGTCGACCGCCCCATCTACATCGGCATGCCGGGCCCGGTCAGCCGCCAGAAACTGATGCGGATCTCGGCCGGCATCGGACTGGGACAGTCGGCGCGGTTCCTGCAGAAGCAGCAGAGCATGCTGTGGCGATTCCTTCTGCCCGGCGGCTACAACCCCACCCGACTGGTCAAGCAACTCGGCGGCGCCGTCCCCAAGACCAGCAACAACATCGCCGGCCTGCACATCTTCACTTTCAACGAACTCCGCAAAACCGAAATCTGGCGGCAGAAACTCCTCACCGCCATCGTGGAAAAGGATGCTCGGTCATGACCGACAACATCTTCGCCGAAGACTACGGCCGCCTGATCGTGCAGGGCGCCGACCAGCCCGGCATCGTCTCCCGTGTGTCCACCGTACTTGCTGAGCACGGCGCAAACGTCGTCGCACTCGACCAGACCACCAGTGATCCATCAGGCGGACAATTCTTCCAGCGCACGGTGTTCCATCTGCCGGAGCTGTCCGTCAAGCGTGAGGCACTCGCCGACGCCCTCGACCAGAGCCTGGTCGACGACCTGGGACTGTCCTACCGGCTGGTGGAAGCCAAGCGGCAGAAGCGAGTTGCGATCCTCGTCTCCAAGTCTGATCACTGCATGCTCGACCTGCTCTGGCGCCAGCGCCGCGGCGAGCTGCGCATGACGGTCCCCATGGTCATCTCCAATCATCCCGATCTCGGAGATGACGTGCGGCAGTTCAATATTCCGTTCTTCCACGTGCCGGTCGAGAAGAACAACAAGGAGGCCGCGGAGAAGGAACACCTCAATCTGCTCAAGGGCAACGTCGACATGGTCGTCCTCGCCCGTTACATGCAGGTCCTGTCGGGTGACTTCCTCGGAGAGATCGGCGTGCCGGTCATCAACATCCATCACTCGTTCCTGCCCGCGTTCATGGGTGCCGGACCGTATCAGCGGGCGAAGGACCGCGGCGTGAAGCTGATCGGCGCGACCGCGCATTACGTCACCGAGGACCTGGATGAAGGTCCCATCATCGAGCAGGACGTCATTCGGGTATCGCACCGCGAATCCACCCGCGAATTCCAGCGGCGCGGCGCGGACGTCGAGCGTTCGGTGCTGTCGAAGGCGGTGTCCTGGCATTGCGATGACCGGGTCATCCGCGACGGCAACACGACTGTTGTGTTCTAGGGAGTGTCAGTGACCGCGAAGATCTTGGATGGACGTCATGTATCGTCGACGATCCTCGACCGTGTGCAGAAAGAGGTCGAGGAGTTCGTTTCCGATCAGGGGCGTGTCCCGGTCCTGGCGACCGTGCTCGTCGGTGACGATCCCGCTTCCCACACCTACGTCCGGATGAAGGCAAACCGGTGCGCGAAGGTCGGGATGGAGTCGCGCCGCATCGAACTCGACGCGACGATCACCACCGACGAATTGGTCGAGCAGATCCGCCAGTTGTCCGCCGACCGGGCCGTCGATGGGATTCTGCTCCAGCATCCGGTGCCGGACCACATCGACGAGCGCGCAGCGTTCGAGGCCATCGCCCCGTCCAAGGACGTCGACGGCGTCACCCGCACCTCCTTCGCGACGATGGCCTTCGACGAGGGTGGATTCGAATCCGCGACCCCGGGCGGGATCATGGCGCTCCTCGACGCCTACGACATCCCGTTGGCCGGCAAGCATGCCGTCGTGGTCGGGCGCAGCCCCATCCTGGGCAAGCCGGTAGGCATGCTGCTGCTCGCGCGTGACGCCACGGTGACGTACTGCCATTCACGGACCACTGGGCTGGCCGACCACATCGCGCAGGCCGACATCCTGGTCGCAGCGGTCGGCCGACCGGAATTGATTCGCGGTGAATGGCTCAAACCGGGTGCGGTCGTGGTCGACGCCGGCTACGCCGACGACAAGGGCGACGTCGAATACGACAGCGCAGCAGCACGAGCCTCGTACATCACCCCCGTCCCGGGAGGTGTCGGACCGATGACCATCGCCACGCTGCTGTCGCAAACGATCCGCGCCGCACGCGAACACGAAGCGACCTCGTGAGGAGGCGACATGAGTAAGGCGCAGGACAACTACATCCTCGATCTGACCCAGAACCGGCGAGGCTACGCCCTCAACCGCATGTGTGGATCATTCAAGGACGCCGAGAACCGCGACCGTTTCACCGCGGACGAGGCCGCCTACTGCGACGCGTACGGACTGTCCCCGCAACAGAAGCAGGCAGTGCTCGATCGCGACTGGATCGGCATGTCGGATCTCGGTGCATCCATCTTCTACATCTTCAAGCTGGCGATGATGGACAAGAAATCGATGCAGTACCTCGGCGGCGTCTTCACCGGGATGACCGCCGACGAGTTCGCGGCGGAACTGAGTGCAGGAGGACGGAGCTTTGGCTGAGGTGATCTGGGGTCTGGCGACCTCCCATGTGCCGTCGATCGGGGCGGCGATGGACAACCACAAGACCGAGGAGCCGTACTGGAAGCCGCTCTTCGATGGATACGCACCGGCTCGTTCGTGGATGGCCGAACACCGGCCAGACGTCGCGGTAATCATCTACAACGACCACGCGAACTCGATCGATCTCGATCTCATTCCGACCTTCGGTGTCGGCACCGCCGAGTCGTACCCGGTGGCAGACGAGGGATGGGGACATCGGCCGGTGCCCCCGGTGATCGGTGACCCGGAGCTCAGCGAGCACCTCGTCCGGGAACTGATGGACGATTCGTTCGACATCGCCACGTTCAATCAGCTCGACGTCGACCACGGTTTGACGGTGCCACTGTCGGTGTACTGCCCGGATCCGGGCCAGGCCTGGCCCTGCGCCGTCGTCCCGGTGGTGGTCAACGTGATCCAGTACCCACAACCGACAGCGGCTCGCTGTTACGCGCTCGGGCAGGCACTGGGACGGGCGATCCGATCGTTCCCGCAAGACCGCAAGGTTGCCGTCTTCGGAACGGGCGGGATGTCGCACCAGCTGGCCGGTGCGCGTGCCGGATTGATCAACGCAGAGTTCGACCGAATGTTCCTCGACGCCATCGAGACCGATCCCGAGAAGCTCGCCGCACTCACCAGGGAGGACTATGTCCGGGAGGCGGGTACCGAGGGGATCGAACTGATCATGTGGCTGATCATGCGCGGCGCGCTCAGCAACAACATCAAACGGATCCACGAGACCTACCATGTCCCGGCATCGAACACCGCGGCCGCGCTCGCCCTGTTCGAAGACCTCGGTGCGACGAGCGCGGTGACCGCATGAGCACGTTCGTTCTCGTGCACGGTGCCTGGCACGGGGGCTGGGTCTGGCAGCGGGTCGCGCCGCTACTACGCGCGGCCGGCCACGAGGTGCACACACCGACATTGACCGGTGTCAGCGATCGCGCGCACCTGCTGAATCCGTCCGTCGGACTGAACACCCACATCCAGGACGTAGTGAGCCTGATCGAGGCCTACGATGCACAGGACGTCGTACTCGTCGGGCACAGCTACGCAGGACAGGTGGTCACCGGGGTCGCGGACCGCATCCCGGATCGGCTTGCTCAGCGCATCTACCTCGACGCCTTCGTCGGCTCGGACGGCGACGCCGCAATCGATCTGCAACCGTCCACGATCGCAGGACACTACCGGGAGGCTGTGCAGGACAATGGCTTCGGATGGCTGATCCCGGTTCGCTCACTGACGGTGCTCGGCGTATCGGAGCAAACCGACATCGACTGGCTCAGCGCCCGCTTGACTCCCCATCCGTGGCTGACCTACACCGAACCGCTGCGGCTGACCGGCGCCGCCGACCGGGTGCCGGCCTCGTTCATCGAGTGCACGGACTGGATGCGGGTGTTCCAGGACCACGCCGAGCGGGCCGCGGCCCACGGATGGCCAGTCCACACCATCGCGACCGGGCACGAAGCCATGGTCACCGAACCCAAGAAGTTGGCGGATCTTCTGCTGACTGTTTCCGCCTGAGAGTGGTTGGAGGACAACATGGAATTCCTCGTTCGCACCGAGAACCTGATGCCGGCGGACACTCCGGACGAGACCCGCGAGCGCCTTCGCGCGGGCGAACGTGACCGTGCGATGCAATTGCGCGAGGCAGGGATACTCAAGCGGTTGTGGAGGGTACCCGGCCGCAACGCCACCGTCGGGTTGTACGAAGCGGGCGACCCGGCCGAACTCCATGACGCTCTGGCGTCGCTGCCGATGTGGAAGTGGATGGACGTGACGGTGGAAGCCCTAGCCACCCATCCGCAGGAACGTAAATAGCTCCGCCCTTCCATCGCTTTGTCGAGCAACGAGTGTGCCCCCGGTGTGTCTGCACCGGGGGCACACCCGTGTGCTGGTCGAGGGTGCCCCGGGTCGGCGCCAACGCTCAACCGCATGGCGCGAACCCGCGGAGACGTGCCCCGGGTACCCGACGAAAGGAAGTTGTGGATCGGGGGATGGTCGATCGTTACAGTATGTGCGCGAAGGTTCCCGCCGAGCCGCCGCCGACAGGCGCAGCGTCAGCCTTGCGGGGGTGCCAGGCCTTCGCGTACCGCGACCAGCGCTGCCTGGGTGCGTGAGGTCAATTGGAGCTTGCGCAGCACGTTGCTGACGTGAGTTCGGGCGGTTCGCTCGCTGATGACGAGTTCACTGGCGATGGCCTTGTTGGACTTGCCGGTGGCGATCAGGCTGAGCACGGTTCGTTCCCGATCGGTGAGTGCACTGATGCCGGTGGGCGGTGCGACGATCTCCTGCGTCAAGCGGCGGGCCACCACCGGATCGAGGAACACATCGTTGCGGGCGGCGGCCTGAATCGCCCCTGCGACCTCGTGCGGTCCGGCGCTCTTGAGGAGGAACCCGGACGCCCCGTTCGCCAGGGCGGTGTGCACTCGCTCCATCTCGCCGAAGCTGGTGAGGATGACGACCTTCACCTCGGGATACGCGCTGGTGATCCGTGATGTCGTGGCGGCGCCGTCCAGGCGGGGCATGAGCAGGTCGAGCAGAACGACGTCGGGTAGTTCCTGGTGGGCGGCCATCGTGTCGAGTTTGTCGAGCGCGTCCTGGCCATCGCTCGCCTCGTCGACAACCTCCATGTCGTCGAGCACGTCGAGGTAGGCGCGGATACCACGACGAACGACCGCGTGATCGTCGACGATCAAGACCTTGATCTTGCGGGCGGCTGTCCCGGTCACGATGCTCGGCCTTTCGTGTCGGCCGGCGGTGTCCAGGTGCCCGTGATTTCCACCGAGGCGCCGGCTCGTGGGAGTCCGGCGGTCAGTGGAACCGACACCTGCACGATGGTCCCGGATCTTTTGCGTGGCTTCACCGTTACTGTTCCACCCCATCGTTCGGCCCTTTCCGTCATTGTCTGCAGTCCGTATCCAGTCGAATGTCCGGGTATGTCCTCGCGCGGTGAGGACAAGCCCCGGCCGTCGTCGGAGATGCTGGCGCGTAGGCGCTGGTCACGGACACCGATCCGGATCTCAACCTTGCCCGCTTCGGCGTGTTTGACCACGTTGTGGATCGCCTCGGCGACGATCCTGTACACGTCCTCCGCCATCTCACCCTCGATTCCGTCGAGCCCCTGACCCATGAAGAGGCGGAACCGCAGACCGGTCCGATTCGTGGTGCTGTCGACTAGTGCGCGCACTGCCTCTTCCAGCCCGCCCACCTGTGTGGTCGACAGCGGTCGCAGTTCGTGCACCATGGCCTGCAGGTCCGCGAGGACGGTGCGCGAGAGCAGTCCGACCTCGTCGGCGATACGTTGGACAGCGTCGGCCGGGAGCGACGTGCTGCGCTGCGCAAGCACCTCCATCGACTTGGCCTGCATGGAGATGGAAAATACTTGCTGGACGATGGAATCGTGTAGGTCGCGCGCCAGGCGTTGGCGTTCTTGGCGGCGGACGACGTCGCGTTCGCGATGCATCAGGGCGGCATAATCGATGGCGACCGCCGCCTGCTCTGCCATCGCGGTCAGGAACTCGAGGGTTCGGGTGCTCACGATCTGCCCCGGGGCGAAGAAGGCGTTGAGTACCCCCGCGGCCCGGCCGCGGATTATCAGCGGCACGCTTGCGAACGAGTCCCAGTGCAGTTCGCCGAGATACTCGCGGAGCGGTTCCCACGCAGGGTCGGTCTGAATGGTCTCCCAGCGGTGCGCGACCACCTTCGGTTCGCTGTCTGTCAGCGCATCGAGCATCAACAGGGAGGCACCGCGCTCCCGGCATTCGAGGAGACGGTCGAAGAAGTCCGGCCAATGCTGGAATCCGGCTGAACCCATGATCCGCAGCCCCTGGCCGCTTTCGTCGACGGTCAGGATCTGCACCCCTGCAAGCGCGTCGGTCTGTAGGACCTCCCGTGCGAGCGCGTCGAGGGTCGCCGAGAGCGACCCCTGCGACGCCAGTTTCGCGGCGCTGCGGGCGACGGCGACGATCCGACGTTGCCGCCGGCGTTCCTCGGTGACGTCCCGAAAGGTCACGACGGCGAGGCGGGGATTCCCAGGCGCCTGCTGCACCCGATACGCGAACTCCCGCTGCGGCCCCTCGTCGAGCGCCCACGGGGTGACTTGCTCACTCGGACCGTCGTCGAACAGGCCCACCGGCTCGGGGGCGACCTCGGGGGTAAACAAGAACGGTGACAAGGTGCCGATCAGGGCCGTCTCGGTCCTTCCGAACAACCGTGCCCCGGCACGATTGATGCGGACGAATCGTCCTGCCGAATCGACGACCGCGAGACCGTCCGGCGCCGCTTCGGGTAGACCAGCCCAGGCGAAGGGGAGCAGTGTCATCGATCCGTCGCTCTCACGCGCGCCGACCATGGTGGACCTCCTCAGCGTCGGCTGTGACGGCGGGCATCAGACAGCAGTAGGAACGACGTTGCATCCCAAGAATGCATGGCCGGCCAATGGAATGCACCCCCTGGTCGAGACATTCTCGGCGTTGGAGGCCGATATACGTCAAAGGTCGTAGAGGAACCTGGTCGGATCGGCCGCTACCTGCAGGTTTTCTGTCGCGCCCCCGCCGAACAAGCCCTCATTGGCGTTGGGTTGGCCCTGATCTGGCGCCCACCAGAAGCGAATGCGCCGGTGAGGGCGGATACACCGTGCTCCCGCCACTCCCGGGCTTCATTGCTCATCGCAGGCAGTCGCCGATGGGGGGTGTCGGCTGGGCTACGACGACGTGGCACCCCATACCGCCTCGAGCATCGCGATCGTGTCGAGTGTCTGCGGCACATCATGTACCCGGATTACATCGACCCCCGCCGACCATGCCGGGGCGATGAGTGCCAGCGACCCCGGCAGGCGCTCACCTACCTCGCGACCGGTCACCTTTCCGATGAACGACTTCCGGCTGACGCCCAGCAGCACCGGCACACCGAGCGCGCAGATCGACGGCAACCGGCGCAGAAGTTCCACGTTGTCTTCGAGTGACTTTCCGAAGCCGATGCCGGGGTCGATCCACATTTCTCCAACTCCCTCGACGCGGGCCGCCGCAGCGATGCCGGTCAGGTGCGTGGAGACCTCTGTGACGACGTCGTCGTAGACCGGATGCCCATCGATCGACACCGGGACGGTGTGCGAATGCATCCCAACGTATCCGCAGCTCAGTCGGCCGGCGACGTTGTGCAGGGTCCCGGAGACGTCGTTGACGATCGACGCGCCCAGCCGGACCGCTTCCTCGGCGACCACGTCGTGTCGGGTATCGACGGAGACCCGGCCCTTCGTCGCGAGAGCCGATATGATCGGCGCGATGCGTTCGAGTTCGGCGTCCGGCGAGACCGGGACCGCGCCGGGCCGTGTTGATTCACCGCCGATATCCACCGCCCAGGCGCCCGCCTCGAAAATCGCCTCGCCTGCGGCGATCGCCTCCTCGGTTGCGGCATAGCGGCTGCCGGCCCAGAACGAATCCGGGGTGAGGTTGAGGATGCCCATCACCTTCAGGGGCTCGGTGCCGGGCCGGGTCGTGCTCGGCGCGCTGTGGAGGTCGGAATCATACCGGGGTGGCGAAAAGTCGATTGTCATTGGGGCTCCCGCCGTTGTCCGGTGTGCAACTCAACAGGTGCTGAGTCAAGGCGCACGACAACGGATTTCGATGTTGGAGTGTTGGAAATGTCGGCGACCGAGTCCAGCGGAATGAGTGGATTCGTCTCCGGGTAGTAGGCTGCTGCACAGCCCGTTGCGGTCGGGTAGGCGACGATGCGGAAGCCGGGCGCCCGGCGCTCGTCGATGCGACCGTCCGTCTCCCATTCGCTCACCAGATCGACGGTCTGGCCATCATGCAAGCCGAGCTGTTCGATGTCCGCAGGGCTGACCATGATTACCCGCCTGGCGTTTTCGATACCCCGGTATCGGTCGGAGAGTCCGTAGATCGTGGTGTTGTATTGATCATGGCTTCGCAGCGTCTGCAGCAACAGTCGTCCTTCGGGAATCGTCGGATACGCGAGTTCGTTGAGCGTCAGGTTCGCCTTTCCCGTGGTTGTGGTGAACTCTCGCGAATCGCGTGGCGGGTGAGGAAGCACGAAACCATTTCGGCCGCGAACGCGGTCGTTGTAGTTCTCACAGCCCGGGACGACCCGCGAGATCGCATCGCGGATGGTGTCGTAGTCGGCTTCGAATTTCTCCCAGGGCACCGAATGCTCATCCCCGAATGTGGCCCGTGCCAGGCGGCAGACGATTGCCGGCTCCGACAGCAGTTTCGTGCTCGCCGGACTCAGTCGGCCTTGTGAGCGGTGCACCACCGACATCGAGTCCTCGACGGTGACGAATTGGGCTCCGCTGGCCTGGATGTCGGTCTCGGTGCGTCCCAGCGTGGGCAGGATCAGCGCGGTCTGTCCGGTCACCACGTGTGAGCGGTTGAGTTTGGTGGACACCTGGGCGGTCAGCCGGCAGCTACGCAAGGCGGCCTCGGTGATCTCGCTATCGGGAGTCGCCCGGGCAAAGTTGCCGCCCATTCCGACGAAGACACGAATCTCGCCGCGCGTCATTGCTCGAATGCCGTCGACGGTGTCGTACCCGTGCCGGCGCGGGAACTCGATTCCGAACTCATCGTCCAGAGCGGTCAGAAACGGTTCGGGCATCTTTTCCCAGATGCCCATGGTGCGGTCACCTTGCACGTTCGAGTGTCCGCGCACCGGACATACACCTGCCCCCGGCTTGCCGATCATCCCGCGGATCAGCAGCAAGTTCACGGCCTCACGGATCGTGGGAACCGAATGCTTGTGCTGGGTCAGCCCCATTGCCCAGCACAACACGATGCGATCCGCCCGCGCGAACCGGTCGGCGACGTCGTCGAGCTGGTCGACGGAAAGTCCGGTCGCCCGTTGCAGTTCCGCGTCTTCGACGTTCTGGACTTGCTCCCGGTAGGCGTCGAAGCCGTGGGTGTGGCGGGCCAGAAAGTCACGATCGATCACGGTGCCCGGCGCCAGTTCCTCACGCGCGAACAGTCTGGCGGCGATGGCCTTGAAGAACGCGAGGTCGCCGCCGAGGCGGATCTGGCAGAACACGTCGGTCAGTGACGTTCCCTTGGCCAGTACGCCGCGCACGCTCTGCGGGTCTTTGAAGCGCATCAGCCCGGCTTCGGGCAGTGGGTTGACGGAGACGATGGAGGCACCGTTGTGTTTGGCCTCTTCAAGTGCCGACAGCATCCGGGGGTGATTCGTGCCGGGGTTCTGGCCGACCACCAGGATCAGGTCTGCATGGTGCAGGTCGTCCAAGCTGACCGATCCTTTGCCGATGCCGATCGTTTCCGTCAACGCCGCACCGGAGGACTCGTGGCACATGTTCGAGCAGTCCGGGAGGTTGTTGGTGCCCAGACTGCGTGCGAACAGCTGGTAGAGGAACGCGGCCTCGTTGCTGGTGCGGCCGGAGGTATAGAACAGGGCCTGGTCGGGAGAGGGCATGTCGGTGAGCTCGCCCGACAGCAGACCGAATGCCGCGTCCCACGAGATCGGCTCATAGTGTGTTGCGCCAGGCCGGAGCACCATGGGATCGGTCAACCGTCCTTGCTGGCCGAGCCAGTAGTCGGACTTGTCGGCCAGATCTGCCACCGAATGCGCCCTGAAGAAGTCCGGGGTGACCCTACGGGTGGTTGCCTCCTCGGCGACCGCCTTGGCGCCGTTTTCACAGAACTCGGCGGGCTTCCGCCTGCCCTGGCTTTCCGGCCACGCACATCCGGGACAGTCGAAGCCGTGCCGCTGATTCAGCAGTGGCAGTGTGACAACCGTCCGGGCTACGCCCATCTGCGTGAACGCCCGCTTGAGGGAAACCCCAACTGCAGTCATTCCTGCCGCATGGTCGTGGACGTGCCCCACCCGCAGCTCGGACTCATCGATCTCGCTGTTCGACGCTTCGCTGCTCATCTTGCGGTTGCCCGTGATTCGCGGATCTGCGACGTCGGCGAATCCGCGGCAACGGCACATGAGGTCTCGGCGCCCCGGTCAGGGCCGTGCACACGCACTCGATCTGCGGACAGCTGACGATTCATGTACTCGCTCCTCATCGTTTCATCCACACTGGGTTTCAGCGTAGAAATACGCCGTGGCCGAGGACACTGATCTATGACTGAGCTCTATCGGCGATCGACCACATCCGGTGCTCATATAAATGACTTAGGAATTGACGGTGGGCAAAAACAGGCCCCACTGACGGCGAAATGTTGGTACTCGTGTGCCAGTAATGGTGTGGAGGATCAGACGCACCACTGCTTGCTGAGACGACGTGCGGTTCACCGAGGTGCTCGACACTCGGTGCATCCGATCGGGTCATCATCGAAGAAATTTGGCGACGGTTGCGGACACTGATCTATGACTGAGCTGCCTCGGCGATCGACCACACCCAGTCCTCATATAAATGACGTAACCGTCGGGCGCGGGCGAAAATTCGCCCACATAGCGACGTATATTCGACTTTCGGTGGCCGTGCACCACGGGTGAAGGCCGTGCCATCTCGGCTACTCGATAAAAGGATGCGAGCGTGGCACCTCTCCGAGGAGCGCTCGACCTAAGGGCCGCCTCAGAAGGGCCCCGGTCAGGCAGTTAGCGATCTATCCGGAATCTGGCATCTGGCTGGTCCGGCAATTTTGGAGGACGAATGACCCGAATCGTGATCAT
>NZ_LTCZ01000008.1:0-685 GCF_001583455.1 Rhodococcus sp. LB1
TTCCCCTCCCTGAACGCCCGCCCGCAGCCGGTGTTGCGCGAATGGCTCACCCGCATCACCGAAGCCCTCGCCAAGCACGACGCCAACAACCCCGAGACACCGTCTGCGCCGTACGCGGTCAACCTGATCGTCCACAAGAGCAACGACCGTCTCGACGAGGACCTCGCCACCATCGTCGAATTCCAGGTCCCGATCGTCATCACGTCCCTCGGCGCCCGCGCCGACGTCAACGAGGCCATCCACAGCTACGGCGGCATCGTCCTCCACGACGTCATCAACAACACGTTCGCGAAGAAGGCCGTGGAGAAGGGCGCCGACGGCCTCATCGCCGTCGCGGCCGGCGCCGGCGGACACGCGGGCACCCTGTCGCCGTTCGCATTGGTCCAGGAGATCCGCGAGTGGTTCGACGGACCGGTCCTGCTGTCGGGCTCCATCGCTCACGGCCGCTCGGTCCTCGCCGCGCAGGCCGCCGGCGCCGACCTCGCCTACATCGGCTCCGCGTTCATCGCCACCGAAGAGGCCAACGCGGATCAGGGCTACAAGCAGATGATCGTCGACTCCACCGCGTCCGACATCGTCTACTCCAACCTGTTCACCGGAGTGCACGGCAACTACCTGAGCGGCAGCATCGAGGCCGCCGGACTCGACCCGAACAACCTCGCCGTGTCGGACCCGTCCGCCATGA
>NZ_LTCZ01000009.1:0-80296 GCF_001583455.1 Rhodococcus sp. LB1
CATCTCGGGGGGAACGCCCGTAGAACAGATCGCCGGGCAGGGTGACCGACCATCGTTGCGCCGGAACCCGCCACAAGCGGGCCCCGGTGAAGAACACTGTCGCCGCCAGCACCCCGAGAGCCAGCGCAATCAGTGGAGCCCGCCGCCCTGCAGCCGAGTACGCCGCCGCACCAAGCATCAGGCCGGCACCCACCGCGTTCAGAGTCAGGGCCGGTTCGGTCGACACCGCCACAACAGCAGGCAGGCCGATCACTGCGGCGCCCATGAGGGTGGTTGCGGCTGCGCCGATCCCGGAACGCAACCGCAGCAGAGCACCGTCAGCGCGGCGATGGCAACGACTGCTGCGACGGTTCCGGCCCACTGAGGAGTGACCAACACCCGCTCAGGCCGTCCTTCGCAGCGATGGTGTGGTCGAGTACCTCCGATTCGCGGAGAGCGAAGGCAGCGAGCACGCCGCCGATCATGGCGGCAAGGACTGGGCCATACCGGTCAACGAGATGCACCGGCCGACCGTAACCCGCGACATCGTCAGAACCCGGAACGTCGGAATAGTGGCGCCGTTCCGATCAGCGATCCCTCAGTGGGATTGATTCTTCACCGTCCATCGCGCCCTGTTTGGAGGGCGTGACCGACAGCCCCACGACTCCGGCAGGCACAACAGGCTCAGGTGGGACTTGCGGGCAGCCCCCGGCCGGGCCGACGCTCATCCGGATTGGTGCTCGATCCCATGACCCGGGTCGGGAGGTTCGTCGTGGGATCTGACCAGCGTGGTGATGTACTGCATGATGGGGCCGATCTGCAGGTGTGTCTGCGGTTGCAGTTCACCGGGTTCGGGCGGCACGTACGGGTCGGGCGTGCCCGGCCGGATGGGCGGCTCGACGGCGAGCGACTTGAGGAATGCGCCGGCCCCGGCGGCGACCGGGTGCAGGACCCAGGCGTGGGGGAAGTCGACCTGATGCTCCTCGCGCGGATCCCACTCCAGGTTGTAGAGGATCGGCACGTTGGTCGGTGCCCAGGTGGAATAGAAGTCGTCCTGCTGGAACAGGTGAACCTTCCATTGACGCCACTTCGCCGCCTGCAGCCGGTTGCCCTGCAGACACAGGATCATGTCGCGGCCCGAATCCTCGTCCGCGCCCAGCAGAAAGCTGGACATGTCCATCCCGTCGATCTGCCGGTCCGTCGGGACCGTGCCACCGGCGGCCGTCACCAGCGTGGTGAAGAAATCGACCTCGTGCACCAACTCGTTGCTGACCCGCCCGGCGGGTACATTCCCGGGCCAGCGCACCAGGCACGGTGTCCGATTGGAGCCTTCGAGGGCGGTGAACAACCCACCCCGCCAGGGTCCGGAGAATCCGTGCCATTGACCGCCGACCGGATCCGGGTCGATCGCCGGGAGGTGGTTGGTGGTGTCCGCGCCGTTGTCGGACGCCCAGACCACGATTGTGTTCTCGCGGATGCCCAGCTCGTCAAGCTTGTCCAGGATCGTGCCGGTGAAGGCATCCATCTGGGTGAGAATGTCGGCCCAGTTCCCTCGCTGGGTGGTGCCCGCGTACTGCGGGTCCGGGATCGGCGGGATGTGGACCTGTGTGTAGGGCAGGTAGACATAAAAAGACTTGCCCGCCTGCGTGGAGCGGGTCATGAAATCACAGGCCCAGTCGGTGATCTTCCGATCGAATCCGGCCCGGAACTCGGCGTCGTAGGTCGCGATCCTCTCCGATTTCTCGCCCTTGCGCCGCGAGTAGATCGGCTCCGGTTCCAGCGGGATCCGCGTCGACCCCGCATAAGGGGCGGCGGTCACCGCGCCATCCGGGAAGTACGACTGCATGGTCCACAGCACCTCGTCGGCCGTGCGCGGGCACCACACCGCCTCGTCGAACCCGAAGTCGACCGGGCTCCGCTGCTCGGGGTCGCTGCCCAGATGCCACTTGCCCCACATCCCGGTGGCGTACCCCACGTCCGAGAGCGCCCGGGCGATCGTGACCTCCCACCGGGTCATCCCGTCCGGGCCGCCGGTGAGGGGCACCGCCTGGGTGCCCGAGCGGATCGCGTGGCGCCCGGTCAGCAAGGCCGAACGGCTCGGCGTGCACTGCGCCTCGACGTTGAAATTCAGTAACTTGAGGCCTTCCCCGGCCAGGTCGTCGATCCGCGGTGTCACCGCACCGCGGAGCACGCCGCCGCCATAGCACCCGAGCTCACCCCATCCGAAGTTGTCCCAGAAAAAGAACACGATGTTCGGTTGTTCGTCGCTCATGCCTAATCCCGCCTGCGGTCGTGACGCTCTGCCGTCCGGTCGGAGCCGAGCACGTGTCCTGTACCGGTAGTGACCACCCCGGGGTGTCGGGCCTTCCGGGCGGCTCAGAAAGGCCGACACAGAAACGGTAATCCGTCGGACAGAGTTCAGGTCAGTGATTTGAATATCGATGGACTGGCTGGCTCTCGCTGAGGAACGACGACCGGGACGGATCATCCGAACGTCGAAGTCCCGACCCGTCCCGCATGCGGATCCGCTTACGGAACCTTCGTCCCGGTGCAGGTTCGGCTTCCGGGTCTCAGTCATCGAGGCCGTTGAGTCCCGCTTCCTCGTCGGACCACTCGAACAACGAATCCGGAAGCCACTCGAAAACCTGAACCGTCCGGAGTTCTCCGGACAGTCGCCCATTGACCGATCCAATACGAAGAGCCAGCCCGGTCTTGTCGTCTATGACGAACTCCAAACGATCCTCCAGGGTGTTCCGTGCTCCCAGAGTCAGTTGGTCGGCGACGAACGACCACCCCCTGCGCCCGCCAACCTCTGCAGCGATTGCGGAGACTGAGGGGGCAAGAACGCCGGACCTCGACAGAAGAGAGCTGGGGCCGAAGAACGACAGCGGATTGACGGGCTGCAGCACCTTGAACTGCCTCGCTGTGGGCTCCTGCCTCTGCATCGTGCCCTTCTTCAGGGCGAACGCAACGTCCCCGGTGCGGACGTACACAGGTTGCTCCGCCACTTCAACCCGCCAACGGTCCTGCGGACCATGCCAAACGGCGAAAGTGCCAGTCTCTTCGGCGTCATCGCGAACACGGAACGAGTACTCAATCGAGCATGACACGAACAGGTCGTGACTCGCCTCATGCCGGTTCACCAGATCGGCCCAGGTTGGAACACTGTCGCCCACGTTCAACACGTTACGGTCGACGGCCAGCGACGCGAGACATATTCCGATCAGCGATTTCCTGCGATCCGCCGATTGCGAATGCGTCCGTCAAAACGACGGACAGCTGACACGGTTCGACGGATTCGGGTGTTCTGCGTCAGTCGACGGGATTCTCGACTGACTTCCCGGAGCCTCTGCCGCGCTTTCTCTGCCTGATTTCGACTTCAGGGTGTGGCGCCGGCGGCATGAACATCGGTCGCTCGAACGAGACGCGGGCCGTCCGATCACGATCGGATCGGTGGATCTCGGCGATGGTCGGGTAGCTGACCCACTCACATACCCAGACTCCGCCCACACGATGGACGACGGGGTCGGATACATCGTCCTCGTCAATGTGGACTCTCACCTCCACGGATGGGTCCGCGTTACCGTAGAGCACCCACCACGAGGGGCGGCCAAGTTCTCCCGGGTCGGCTTCTATGAAACTTGCGGTCGTGCCCGGGCCGCGTGGTTTCTGCCAGATACCGTGCGGACTCGGAGGATCTCGCAGGAGGATCGCGTCAAGGTCGTCTTCCGGGGCTACGAGGCTCATGCCATCGACGCGCCATTGCACGACCACGCGGGACCGCTCGAGTACGAGTCGGATCGGGTCCTCGGGGTCATCGTCTGCATTCATGTGTCACCAGTCCTATCCTCATCCTCGCGGTCCCCGGGTAGGGCGTATCAGTCAGGGCTCGATGTCCGGTCATGGATCCGCTTACGGAACGCTTCGTCCCGGTGCAGGTTCCGCCTACGGGTCACCCATATGGAGCGGTTGGCTCAACAACCATGTTCCAGCTAAGAGACCTGCGCGATGATGTCCTCGGACGCTTGCAGGGCGATGTGCTCGTCGATGAGTACACGGCGGCATCCATCGATCTCGATGAGTACCGGCAACGGTTCGACATCCTCTGGCCCGGCTAGCGTCACTGTCGTGCCGGCCGTGAGGTTCGCGACCGACAAGCACTCGTTTGCGGGCGGGAGCGAGAAGAACGTCTGCCCCAGGCTGTCCTGGAGTTCTTCGGCTCCCGCGAAGGTGATACTCCCGTCCGGATCGGTGGTGTAACGACAAACTGCGCTGCGGACCCAGTACTGGTCGGCTACGAGGTGATCACTACCGATTTCTGGCGTCACCCGACGCGTGCTGCATCCCATCAGCTGTTGCAGCGAATCCGGCGTGTGGCGGACGTAGTGTTCGATCCGATCGACCTGGACTAGTTTTTCGATCTCGCGGAGTCCACCGATCTTGAGGAATCCACAGTCGTCGACAGGGTAGGACGGGCGTAGTGCGCGACCGTGCGCGTCGATCAGCCACAAGTCCGGTATCGGTGCCAAACTCGGCGTTCCGCAACTGTTCTGATCCAGACGTTGGCCCTCAGACGGGGAATTGAGCTTGTCGATTGCCGCAGCGAAGTCGCCCTCCCATCGGTGCTCGGCAAAGCTCCCGGTGAGATCAGCGGCGATCGAATTCGCGAGCCATTCGTCGCAGGTAATGGCCGCGACCGGCTCGAAATCCGACGGCACCGTTCCTGAGCGCGGTGCCGGCGCCCCCATCAATTCGGTCGGTGGAGTGACGCCCAGCAGTTCGCTGCCTTGCGGCATTCGACAGACCGCAGCGTCCACGATCTCGGCAGGATCGCGATCAGGGGCTGGTCCACGGATCAGACTGCATCCGCTCATTAGTGCCGTCAGCGCGACCACTGCGGTGAACAGGCGGCGACGGTCCATGTTGTGCACGCTACCGTCGACGAACATCGCGGGCCGCTGCATCCGAGCGGCCGCCAATCAGCGCCACATACCGCCCGTAAGCGCGGATCAACACGGTGCTCCAGCTCTGCGAGTACCGCCCACTGGTCGATAGGGATCCCTGATCGGTCCGATCATCGATCCTCATCCGGTGCCGACAGGCTTTCCCCGCTGGGGTGCTTCGTTGACATGTGCGGACTTTCGGTCGCCACGCAATGAGGTGTGTCAGGATCCGGACATGGCCTGGTTCATGATCGACCCGTCGAATGAAAAAGAGATCGGTGCGATCGCGCATGGTCCAGTACTGCTCGCCCGTGTCGAGGGTGTCACGGTCGGATTGCGCTCGATCATGGCTTACTCGGCCGGCCTCGAGGTCGCGGTGACCGTCGTCGGCAGCGGCATCCACGCCGAAGCGATGAGACGCCAATACACGGCGCCAGCTGTCATCGACCCTGAGACGGGTAAGCGCAGTCACGGCCAGGTGCACGGTCGTCCGATGCGACTTCGTGCACTCGAAGATTCGATCCTCCAGCCAGTGCCTCGAAGCGACAATCGCGGTTGGTACAACAGCCAGGACCTCTACCAGCGCGAGTACCTGTACGAAGTAACCGGGTTACCGCAAACCCGAAACCTGCCGCTGATCGCTGAGTGGCCCGAGGAACCTGTGACCACGCACCTGGTGCTTCCGGACCCGTCAGAGCTCGCCGCCGCGATCATTCCTCTGCCGTAGTGAAATCTGACGACCCGTCGGTGGATGGGCTTACGGCACTGGTCATAGTCCCGATGGGCTCGCGGGTAGCGGGTTGATGGTGTCGCTGTCCCAGGTGACCCTTTGATTAGGGGTCGCGGGGAGTGCTTCGAGTGCGGCGTCGGCGAGAACGGTGTCGACGCATTCCGCTGAGGCTCCCAGGTAGGTCGTCATGAGGTCGATGTCCGTCGCTACACACCAGGCGTGGTCGTTGGGCCACCACAGGTGCGCGCTCATCCCTCTCGGAAACTGCTTGTCGGCCCCGAACTGGATATCTGCCAGGTCGATACTTCCCGAGAAGAGGATCATGTCTCGGCTAGGGATGGGCAGCCGAGGGTAGTTCGACGGCGGCGTGATGTAGCCGGATCCTTCCCAGTGGGCGAACCAACAGTGGTCGGGTGTGCCTGTGAATCGCCGAAGGATGTCGGCCAGCGCGCGTGTTGTTCGCGCAGGCAGCGAGCCGGCGACCGGGGAGTCGTGCCACAGACCCTCCTGTTCGCTGGTGTTCCAGCTACCCACGATGGACCCCCATTCCATGACGGGGTGCGCGATGGTGCCGTTGGCTTCGGCGACGTCTGCCCAGCGCACGGTCTCATCGTCAAGGGTGTTCGCGGGGTGGAAGATTCGGGCGTACGCGGGGAACACGGGTGGCACCAGGGCGGCGACCGTGTGGTCGAAGTTGTGCACGTGTTTGACGATCCAGGTGCCGGCGGTGGTCTCGGCTGCCATTCGGAGGCCGCGCTCGGCCCAGTCCTGGCTATCAGTGGCGTCGGGATCCCAGGCCATGGTCCTACTGCACCACATCGCGCGGACCGGTGTCCTGACAGTCACGCGCAATACTGACCGATGGCCGAACCCGCACCGGGACGAGATCGGCGCCCAGCGCGCACCAGCGAGGATCAACGCTCGTCCCGAAAGCGGATCGCTGACCGGTGACGTGCTTTCGTCGGTGGGCATCATGTGAACAAAAGGTTCGACAGCGCGCGATAATTCGATGATGAGGAGGTCGGATTCCGAAGAGAACCGGTCAGACCCGGGGCTGGTTCAGCTCGGCTCCCTCGAAGTCGACCCGGCGGCGCTCGAAGGACCCGGTTCGTCGCTGTGGGACCTGATCGGTGGCCGCAAGCTCACCCTTCGCTCTCCTGATGACCTGCTCGATCTCCCCCGCCAGGGTTGGCGACCGATCTTCCCCAGCTGGGAGTTCATCGACAACCCACGAGACGTCTTCGCCGCGCCGCACCCACACCAGCGAAATGGGTGGGTACTGGTGTTCCTGCACTGGATCGGAGAAGCCTGGACCGTCAGCACCGATCCCGGCCCGGTCCCGGTGCGGCGGCCCTGCGCGGCCCGGCGGGCGGGCCTGGAACTGCGGTGGCCCGCCGAGCAGACCGCCACGGTTGGCACAGTGCCCGAATTGTCGATCGATGTACTCAATACCGCCGACCACGTTTGGAGGAACGACGTCGGCGATCACATGACCGTCCGCGGGTGGGTGCTCGGACCGGACGGCGAACGGCTGGGATCCGGCGTGACGCTCTTCGCCCACGCACCTCCGCTGCCCGACCTTGAGCCGGGCGGCCGCATGTCCCTCCAGGTCAACCTGGGATCGGACATCGAGGAGCTTGCGGCTGGGCGCTACCGGGTCGTCGCCGAACTGCTCGACCTACAGTTGCAGTCACCTCCGGGCACGCTCGTCCTGACGGAGCCCGACGACACCAGATGACCCGCTTAGTTCGGCATGGGGATGATGTGGCGACGCAGATCATCCGGGTCAGGGAGCGTGAGTTCGACTGTGGTGGCGGAAAGCCCGACCTGCGGCCATGCGACGAGGTACCGCAGGAGGGTCGAGCGAGGAAGTTCACTCGTGGTGTACAAGAATTCGCGCCGGAACATGCCGGGTTTCGATCGTGCGGCGGTGCTGCGGCGGGGAAATGGTTGCTCGGTCGAGTCGTCGGCAGCACTGAACCGGAAGGCCACCCCCAGGACCGGGTGGGGGTTCGGGCGTCCGGTGACCGGGTCGATCTCGGCCGGCGCCCTGTACTGGCGTTCGGCGACGTCGGCATGCGCGCCGGTCGCGACGACCATCACGGCGATTTCGAGCCCACCCTTGTAGGCGATGATCGTGCGAAGCCCGACCTGCAAGCCTTGGCTGCGCGCCAGAATGGCAGGCCCGTGCGCGATGGCGCCGAGGTCGGGTGTTTCCGGCGGAAGCATCCCTATGTGCCACGACATAGCTCTCCCGATGCGGACGTAGCTCGACGGCGGTACATACCCGAAAACCAGCTCAGAGACGCGACACCGACCCGGATAGGCATGGTCAGGACGTTAGCCTCATCGACGCCATCACCGCCGTGAAACACGGCAGACGAGTGTCCCTCGACAAGGCGACCCGTCCCATTGACGGATCCCTAACCGGAGCAGCCATAATCTGTTTCCAGTACCAGGCGCGGAGATCGTGGGATCCTACTGGTCATGTGGACTGCGGATAGCTTTCAACGCGACGTATCAGCAGGCACATGGGTGGACGAAAGCCTGAAGCGATTCGCCATAGACCATCGTGCCGGCCTCGTCGGTCAGGTGGTGCCGCCGGAATTCGATGCATACGCACGGATATTTCATCCTGCCCATCGGCGCACAGGTCCCTCCGCTGGGCAACGCGAGCCCATCACCTGGCACGCCGTCGCAGCGGCGAACGAGCGTACCGCGCATCCACTGATGGAATGGGAGTTCCTACTCCCTACACCCGCGGCCAGAAAAGGTCAGCCGGGCCTATGGGACGAAGCTCCGAGTACCGGTGAGCTCACTGGCCCGACAGCTGAAGCTCTCATCGGTACCTCGTCATTTCGTCGAGGCGTGCCAGGCAGTCGGTCGGGACACTCAGTGCTTTACCGAGTTCAACAAGTACAGCTCACTCATGTGGACAATCGAAGACACCACGGACGAGATCCCGGCATGGACGATCGGGCTCAATGCCGTCGAGACCCGGACCAACGGTCCGGACGTTCCAAGCGGATTCGGTTTCGGTCTCCCATACGAGACGGACGTCGCGACGGCGACCTCCGTGATTGCCGAGGCAGTTCAGGACTGGCTCTCGGGATACGAGTTCGTTCTGTGGCCCGTGTCGAGCCGCAGCCCATTGCTGCTTTTCGCACCTGAAGTCCGGGATGGGAACGCCGTCTGGATCGACCGCGCTGCCGGCTCCGTCACTTGCCTGATCGGTGAGCTCTGCGCGTGGCGTGCCTCAGCTCAGGTGACACAGTCGTAAAGCAGAGGTGCGCCGTCGAACGCCTGTCGGAGTACCGGATGACGATCCGCTTACGGAACGAAGGCCGACTGCCGCCGGCATGCGCTGGGACACCACTTCGTCCCGGTGCAGGTTCATCTATCGGTCGTCTGGATTGCGGAGGTTGGGATAGTGACTCAAAGCTTGCGTTCGTTCCTCGGTTCCGGCCGTGTAGAACCTGGTTCTTAGTTGATCGAAATGCATTCCGGCGTCTGAGAGGACGTGCACGAGTTGGTCGCCGAGGACGGTGCGGTCCCCGGAGCCTTGGAGGGCCAATGAAGATCTCCCACAGTCGAGTTCCCGGTGGAGGTGATTTCGGTCGATGCTTGGCGTGCAACGCTGCGGTGCACTCGGAGGCCAGCACAGGATTGAGGATCTGCCAGCGGCCGAAGGCTGCGAGGGTGTCGGGAAGGACTGGGTGCAGTGCGGCGACGTACTTGGAGGCGGTGGCTTCGTCCGCGTAGATCTGCAACACGTTTTCGACACCATCTTCGTCGTGGAACGGTGCCGGCGGATCCGGCCCGAGATCCCAGACGCCGCCGAAGTAGACCGGGCGGCCACCGACCGCGGGATAGTCGGTGACCGTGGATTCGACCAGACATAGCATCGGGTGCGCGTAGAGAGCGGCTAAACGCGCATGGACCGCGAAGATGTCGAGAACTATGCCGGCGGTGCGCCGGTCCATTCGGGCGAGAGTGTCGTATCCGGCGATGGCGAGGACGGTCCCAGAGCTGGCGGGATCGCTGCCGTAGTCGAACCTGGCGACGTCGGAGTGCACGTCGTTGAACGCGTCGAGGTTGCGGCCGTAGTAGGAGGGAAAGGACATCGCCTTCGCGAATGCGGTGTGCATGTTCGCGACGGTGGTCCATGGATGGGCGTCGATGCGGTGCACGATGTAGCCGAGATCGGTGAGGCGGGCGCAAGCTCCGCGGGCCCTGTGGAGAGTCCCGGTCACCGCCCCACTCCACACTGAGCAAGGTCGACATGTCGGCACTCTGCGAGGCTCTGCCCCGTTGGGGCATGTAGGTGGGCCAGGCGCGTCAAAACTCAGCGAGAGACACCAGCCGGTCCTGCAGCGCCCGGCTCAATGATCCAGACTTATCGGCAACGGGGCGCCCTGCGGCAGCGTACTTCGCTCGGACCCAGATCAGTGGGTGTTGAAGCTTATTCGCCTCCAGCTGCGCGGCGATGACGACGGACTTCGGTGATGTCGGTGCCCACACTGACGCCGCACGACGTTGAGTCCGCCCATGGTGGGATTCCGCAGCGTGCGATTCTTCTGCCCTCGGTCGCTCGCGAGCTGGTGGGTGGGAGGTACTCGTGCTCAGGCTAATTCCCAGGTCGATGCGGCAACAGTCTTCGATTCACTGCGCTGCCACAAGCGAAGGATCTCCAGCTCGCGCGGTGTCAGCGTGGCCGCCGTTGTGGTTCCCCGACATAGCCGGGCGTGAGGCCAGGGACAGAAGTCATAGCGGGCTCACCTTCTCCAGCCGCAAGGGTTGCTGCAGGACAATGTGTGTTTCGAGGCAGCACACCGGCCGGATGGGTCAATACGATCGGCCCGGCGATGCCTGGCGCAGTCGAGTTCAGGACGCAGAGGTCAATCCGGATGGTCGGGTCTGTGCTCGATCACATTCACGGCGACCTCGTTGACCGGAATATTGACAAGCTGGGACCGCGTGGCCAGGATCGGGAAGGCCTCGTCGGGGTCGGTCGAGCCCACCAGAATGATCTGCAGCGATCACCACCGTTCGCGGTAGTGCGCGGACGTGCCCGCAGCACGCGGAATCAGGTGTGATCGGAGACCCTCATACGCGTGATTACCGGCGAGTCAGTTCGCGGAGCTACCAAGGCCCACATCGTCGCTCGCCATAGGTGAACACCCCCATATGCCGAACGCTGACCCGCACGTCCCGACAGCCGGCCTCGAGCTGAACTCTCTGAGCTGGTGGCACGGGAAACTCTGCTATCCCGGCGGCCGATGAGTTCCGCGTCGCCACGCAGTCTGTATGTAATGAATGCTCCTTCCGCTCCAGCGGGAGGCCCGAGATGAGGTGACAAGGAGCGTGCATACCGTGGACCGAGAGAACGTGAGCGCCACGCTGACTGTCGCCGTGCCCGCCGCCAGGGTGTTCGCACTGCTCGCCGACCCGACGACCCATTCTGCGATCGACGGCACCGGCTGGGTGCAGGAAGCCGCCGATCAGGCGCCGCTGACCGAGGTGGGGCAGATCTTCCGGATGGACATGTATCACCCCAACCACCCAAACGGTGACTACCAGGTGGCCAACCAGGTCCAGGTGCTCGACCCGCCGCGCGCCATTGCCTGGCTGACGGGGCAGGAGAAGGACGACGGTCACCTGGAGTTCGGCGGCTGGTTCTGGCGTTACGACCTGGTGCGACTTGGTCCGTCCGAGACTGCGGTCACGCTCACCTACGACTGGTCGGCGGTGCCGCAGTCCATCCGGGAGTACCTTCAGTTCCCGCCGTTCGGTCCTGAGCATCTCACCAACTCGCTGCACCACCTGGCCGAGCTTGCCGCACCGACGTCCCGGGCTCGGACGCCCGACCGCTAGACATCTGCCTGTCGGCCCGCCGTCACGGTCCGCCCGTGCACAGAAGGCCGTCGAGTAGTCCTACGGTTGGGCGAGCCGCTCGAGGAGCCATGAATCGATGCCGGTGAGCGCCGTCCTGGCCATTGCCGTGGGGTGGGCGGTGAACCCGTGGGGCGACTCGGGATAGATCCGGAGCTCGACGTCATTGCCGGCGGCGGAGAGCCGACCTGCCATCGCGAGGTTGTCTTCCAACAGCACATCATTGCACCCGACGACCAGCAGCGCCGGGGGAAGGCCGTGGAGGTCGCCGTAGACGGGAGAGATGTCCGGAGTGGTGCGATCTTCCACGTGGCCGACGTAGGCCTGGATGAAATACTCGTCTGCGATCCGACGTCCGGCCGGAGTCTGCGCGCTCGAGTCATATGTGCCGAATTGGAGTGCGGCGCCGGTGAACCCGCCGACGGCCCCTCTGTCCCTCAGTCGGAGCAGGGTTACCAGAGCGAGTGTTGCTCCCGCCGACCGCCCCCCGATCGCCAGTCGAGATGATCCGAAGCGGGCATCAGCGTGGCCGACGAGCCAGAGCGCCGCCGCTTCACAGTCATCGGGTGCGGCCGGCCACGGGTGCTCGGGTGCCAGCCGGTAGTCGACGCTGACAACGGCGATGTGGAGAGCGTCTGCGAGCTCACGGTTACGCGCGTCATCTCGCGCTGCGGAATCCATGTAGAAGCCGCCACCGTGTATGTCCAGATAGACGCCCCGCGCTCGGCCGTCGGTGGGAGTGAAGATCCTCACCGGGACATGTGCTCCCGCGGCTTCGACCGTCTCTTCGATCGCCGGTGGATCGACGGGAGAAGGAGCGGACCGCCTCGCCCGCATTTCCCTCAACTCCTCGAGAGTGCTGGGGCCACGTCCAGCTGGCCGCGAGTTGTAGAAGCTCCGAGCTTCTTCGACCTGCTCCGCCGGCACCTCAGCCGACAAATCGCCCAGCGCGAACCGCACGCGCCCTCCTCACACTCGGGGGTCTCATCACGACGCTGGTACCGCACCGAGCGACGCGGACACATCATGTCCTACTTGCTCGCAACAGGTCGCCGGTCAGCGATCGCCAATCGGGTACGCCGATAGGCGTTCGGCTTGCGGAAAGGCTGCATTGCCACGGCCGGAGTTCCCGACGGTTTTTACTGTTCGCGACCCGGCCGAGATGCTATCGGTGCGGATGGCTGCAAGAGTTCGGCACGGGTGCCGGGCATGCCGCTGTCACCGCGTTCGGAGGATTTGACTGCCAGAACCTGGTTGATCCCGAGCCTATTCGCCGAAAACGCCAACGCGGCGCCGGCCATGTAGAGCCGCCATACCCGAGCCCGCCCGGCGCTGCTGCACGCCACCGCTTCGTCCCAGTTCGCCTCCAGGTTCCCCACCCAGGCCCGCAGGGTCAGCGCGTAGTGCTCGCGCAGCGACTCGACGTCGCGCACCTCGAACCCGGCCCCTTCGAGTGCCTCGATCATCGGCGCGATCGGTTCGATTTCTCCGTCGGGGAACACATAGCGATCGATGAAGGACGTTTTGGAGAACTTGGCAGCGGGTTTGCCTGGTCGTCGCGAAATCGCGTGGTTGAGCAACCGCCCCCGCGGGCGCAGCAGTGCGAACAGGTCCGCGGCGTAGGTCGCCAGCATCGCGGCGCCGACGTGCTCGGCCATGCCGATGCTCGAGATCGCGTCGTAGGGACCGTCTGTGACGTCGCGGTAGTCCTGGACTCGGATCTGCACCAACTCCCCCACGCCCGCGTCGACCATCCGTTTGCCGGCGTAGTCCGCCTGCTCGTGGGACAGGGTGACACCGACGACGTGCACGCCGTAGTGACGTGCCGCGTGCAGTGCGAAGGTCCCCCACCCGCAGCCGACGTCGAGGACCCGCATCCCCGCGGTCAGGCCGAGCTTGCGGGCCACCAGATCGCATTTGGCGTACTGGGCCGCGTCAAGATCCTCGCTCGGCTGCGACCAGTACGCGCACGAGTAGGTCATCGACTCACCGAGCACGAGTCGATAGAAGTCGTTGCCGACGTCGTAGTGGTGGCTGATCGCGGCGGCGTCACGATCCTTGTCGTGCCGGTGCCCGCGCGCCGGTTTCATCTCCTCCGCCGGCGGCTTCGGTGGCAGGCCGATGATCCCGAGACGCAGCGCCGCTGTCGCCAGTGCCTTCTTCGTTTGCTTGTCGATCCGCACGCCGGGGCCCCTGCTCGGGTCCGACACCTGCTCCAACACGTCCAGCCCGGCGAGCAGGTCTCCCTCGATGTCGATGTCGCCGGACACGTAGGCCCGGGCGAAACCGAGATCGTTGGGCGCCCACAGCAACCGCCGCAGACCACGCCGATTGACGATGTGCACCTGCCACGGCGCGTCCGAAGGACCACTGCGACTACCGTCCCAACACCTGATCCCCACCGGGACCTGCGCACCCACCACCGCGCGAACCAGCGGCGCCACCGTGTCAGCGACCGTCATACACACCTCCGTCGAAGTTTGGGGTCCGACCAGCCCACAGGCGTGTCAACCCGCATCACCGTCCCGCAAACCCACCTCGTCGACCATATCGATGGAACCCCCGTCGCCGCACACCTTCACACCAATTCCCAATCGGCACAACCCTGCCCCTGAACGCCGCTCGGTTTCACGCGCCGACCGCGATGGCGCGCTGCAACTCCGAGCGAACGGATCAGGCGCCATCGGCTCCGGCGTTATGATTGCGTCGACGAGTCCGTCCGAGAGCCAGGGGTGCCGATGTCGGATCTGGATCAGGCGTTTACCGATGCACAGGAGAACGTCAAGAAGCTCACCTCGCGGCCGGCCAACGATGAGTTACTACGGCTGTACGCGCTGTTCAAACAGGGGTCGAAGGGTGATGTCGAGGGCAAGCGGCCCGGTCGGTTGGACATGGTCAACCGCGCTAAATACGACGCCTGGGCTAAGTTGGCGGGTACGAGCAGCGCCGATGCCAAGCAAGGCTACGTCGACCTGGTAGCCAAGCTGACGCAGGGCTGAGTTCGGAGATTCCGTCCCTGCCCGATCGCCCATCGAGAGCCGAATTGTGTCGCCGCAAGCCGACGTGCGCCCGCACGCGCAGGCGTGCCCGGTGTGCAGGATGTCGTCGGCGGGATGTGCGGCGCGCGCATCGAGATGGGAGTGTTCGGGCAGCGAACCCGGCTTTCACAGCGGGCAGGCCGCTGGCTCTGTGCGGGTCGAAGCCGGAGAAGTACATCGTTCCTCGAAATCAGCTCCCTTTGGCCTTGGACAAAACCGGCACACGCGGAGAACGGCACTCCACGGCGAACCTGTCAGTTTCACTAGTCGCCTGCACGGCGTCCTGTGGTGTTTTGAGCGAGCGCAAGGGTCTTCCGATACCTGCGATCAAGTGCTGTGCACTGTCGCCGGCATTTGTACGCCCGCACCGGTCGGTTGTGATGGGTTCGGAACTCCACTGTGGCAAGGCGGGACCTCGAGGCACAGTGGGCGAAGACGGGTCGGCGGTCCAGGACAGGCCGACCGTCATCGGCGGAGGGTTTCCGAGGGCGACTCGCCGAACTTTTCGCGGTACTGCACCGAGAATCGTCCGAGATGGAGGAATCCACACCTGGTAGCCGCATCGGACACCGTCGTCGTCGACGGATCGGCGTCGAGGAGCCACGTGCGGACCGCCTTCATTCGGACCTCGCGCAGGTATCCCATCGGGGTGGTGCCGTAATACTTCTTGAAACCGTCTTGAAGTGCCCGCACACTGATTCCCGTGGCCGATGCGACATCCTCGACGGTAAGCAGTTCGTCAGCGTGGTGCTCGAGGATTTCGACTGCGCGGCGAATAGTTCGAGGCGCCACCGGCACTGGCCGCTGCAACACTTCGGTGTAGTTATGGGGTTGGGCCACGATGAGCTGACTCAGCAGCAGTCGTTCGAACTCTTTCATGACGATCGGCTCGGTGGGGAGAGTTCCACCGTTCTCCATCTCGGCACGCAAGAGCGTGAGCATGCCGCGCCACGATTGGATACCCGGTCGGTCCAGCTCCATGTGGGGGTCGAACCGCAGGGGCTCGCGGAGCGGCGCTCCGAGTGCCTCTTGCAACTGCCTCTCCATGCTCTGGCGATCGAGGCGAACGATCAGCTGCCGGTTCCCTGGGTGCCACTGCATGGTCACCGACCCGCCCGGTTGCAGGATCGATGCGACGGCGGGCGTCGACTCGAACGTTTCTGAACCCCAGGTTATTTCCGCCACTCCGGAGAGGGGAATCTGTATGAGATAGAAATCGTCGAGATCACTCGGGCGAATGCACATCCCGGTGCCGTAATCCAGGTAGTGCAGGCCGACAGTTCCGGCGGTGGCCGAGTGAAACCTGACGGGCGAGGCGCCATCGGTCCCGATGGGTTCGAGCGTATGTGGGCAGAAGGCGGACCCCACCGCCGACCTGACCTGGTCCAGATCGATTGTGTGAACCTGTTCGAACCGCGCAATGGGCAACGCAGTCGCCCCGTCCGCAGTTGATCTCGGCTCCATCGCCATCCTAGCCTTCCAGCGCGCGCGAAATAGCGACATCAGAACGACCGTCACAATCTCTACGTACGCCATCGTACCTGCCTGGGATTTCTCACGAAGCGCGATTTCCCCAGCTGCACTACTCCGACGACAGCCGACCCGGCTCACGGCAAGGCAGGGAGGGAAGCAGGTGGTGGTGGGGTACCTCCCCAGTGCGGCACCCGTCGGCCTGACGTGATTTCTTGGGATAGCCCTGCCCTGGGAAACACGGCTTCCGCAGATCCGAGCCATCCGGGCGGGTGCCGCCGGGTGTCTATCTCGCCGGGATCTCGTCCTCACCCCAGGGGCCGATCAGTACGCCTTCCGGCTCCGGCGGTGGTCCTCCCGCCCCGTTGAAGGTGAGTGGCTGCAACGGGGCGGTGTTGACGTTGAGAGAGAAGATGTCGAAGCGATTGTAGTGGCCGATGATGTCGTGCATCTGTTTCGGTGCGATGCATCGTGCCAGGTCGATCTCGCCGTAGACGATCCCTTCCTTGTCGACCAGAGGTTCGGACACTGGGCGCCCGTCGGGTCCGAAAATCCCTGACAGGGCGCTGCGTTCGCGCCGTAGCATCTGCGCCGCTTCCTCATCGTCCCCGGCGACGATGTCGATAATTTCCTCGGACACAGTCGAGCATGAGACGACGGAGAACAGTTTGCCTTCGAAGGCGTGCGCCGCGGTGCGGATGGCGATGGCGTCGGCCATGTCGTAGTCCTTGGGCGCCACCGGGAGGGAGATGTAGTTGGCGACGTGCACGAGCTCTCCCTGCGCCAGCAGCGCGAAGCGGGCGAGGGTGTTGGTGTTCTCCCCGCAGGCGAGGACACCGAGCGGACCGACGTCGGTTTGATGCACCCGGAGCGTCGACCCGTCGCCGTTCGTCCAGGTCAGCTTCTCAGCCCAGGTCGGTACCAGTTTCCGGTGAACAGCGATCAGGGAGCCGTCCGGCCCGATCGTGAGGACGCTGTTGTACAGCACTCCGAGGCTGTGTCGGCCGCGTTCGTTGACGCCGATCACGACCGTGGTCTTGGTGGCTGCCGCAGCGGCACGGAGGGTGTCCAGATGGGGGCCGGGAATGTCGATGGCGGCGCGGTACAGCCGTTCGAACCACTCCCCTCCCTTGACCGGGTTCATCGTCCAGTTCCAATACGGATAGCCGGGGACGAACACCTCGGGGAAGGCGATCAGCGTGGCGCCGGCGGCGGCGGCCTCGTGGATGAGTCCGACCGCTTTCTCCACGGTGGCGTCGGGGTCGAGATACACCGGGGAGGCCTGCACGGCCGCCGCGGTGAAACGCGGGAAGGTGTCCATCAGTGTGCCGCCTCGGTTACGGCGCCGGCGCCTGGGCGCCAGCGTTGGTGGATGTTGTGCTCGGTCGCCCCGAACAGGGCCAGCTGGGGCCGCGCCCGTCCGGCTGTGGGCGGCTTCGCCGATCCGGCAGCGTAGAGAGTCGGCCATTGGCCACCAGCTCCGCGGTATCCGATCTCGGCGGCGGCGTGCAGGGTCCAGGAGGGGTTGTGCAGGTGCGCGCGGCCGATCGCGATGAGGTCGGCGCGCCCGGCCAGCAGGATCGAGTTGGCGTCGTCGTCGGAGGAAATGGCACCGACGGCGATGGTGGTGATGCCCACGTCGGCGCGGATTCGCTCGGCGAAGGGGGTCTGGAAGCCACGGCCGTACTCGGGGCGCTCCTCGGCCACGACCTCACCACTGGAGACGTCGATGGCGTCGACTCCGTGTTCGGCGAACGCCCGCGCGATGGCGACGGCGTCGTCGATGGTGGTGCCGCCTGGGTGCCAGTCGACGGCCGAGATACGCACCAGCAGGGCCTTGCCTTTCGGCCAGGTCGCCCGGACCGCATCGATGACCTGCAGCGGGAATCGGAGGCGGTTCCGCAGGCTTCCGCCGAAGTCGTCGGTGCGCTGGTTCGTCAGCGGCGACAGGAAGGTCGAGAGCAAGAATCCGTGACCGGCCTGGATTTCGAGGACATCGAATCCGGCGGTGTCGGCGGCCCGGGCGGCCCGGGCGAAATCCTCGGCGATGCCCTCCAGCTCGGAAGCGTCGAGTTCGCGGGGCGCGGGGAGGTCACCGAACGCGATCGTGGACGGGCCGACGGTCTCCCAGCCCTTGTCACCGAGGGACGTACCGAGGGTTCCGGCGGCGGGAACGGTGGTCGCACCCTTGCGTCCGGAATGGTTGAGCTGGACGCCGATGGCCGCGGTGGTGTTGTTGTGGACCAGATTGGTGATCCGACGGTAGGCGAAGATTTGTTCGGGGGCGTACAGGCCGGCGCACGCGGGTGTCACGCGTCCGGCAGCGCTGACGGCGGTCATGCCGGTCATCACCAGGCCGGCGCCGCCGAGTGCCGCGCCGGCCAGGCGTGCGAGTTCCGGGTCGCCGACTATCCCGTCCGTGGCGGAGTAGGTGGCCACGGGTGCGGCGACGATGCGGTTCTTCAGCCGCGTGTTCGCGATCCGATAGGGCTCGAACATCGGACGGGGCGGCTGTTCGGTGGAGTCCGCCGGCTGGGCACGGTGGTACCAGTCGTTGAGGGTGTCGATGTATTCCGGATCGCGGTCGCGCAGGTTGTCGTAGGTTACGCGGCGGCTGCGGGTGAGCAGGTTGAAGCCGAACTGTGGCGGTTCCTGCCCGACGGAGTGCTCGATCGACTCGAACCACTCCAGGCTCGCCTGTGCCGCACGTTGCGTGGATTCGACGACGGGTCGCCGTTCCTGCTCGTAGCGGAGCAGGGCCTGTGCGACGTCCCGGTCGTCGACTGCCAGGCTCGCTGCGAGAGCGAGGGAGTCCTCCATGGCGAGCTTCGTCCCCGAGCCGATGGAGAAGTGCGCGGTGTGCGCGGCATCGCCGAGGAGGACGATGTTGCCGTCGCGCCACGACGTGTTTCGGACCGTCGAGAACTGGATCCAGCGGGAATTGTTGGTCAGTAGCTGGTGCCCATCGAGATGCTCGCCGAGCAGTCCGGCGCACAACTCGACGCTTTTCGTATCGCTCTGCCCGACGGCGAGCTCCTCGGCGGCGAAGGTGTCGAATCCCGCGTTACGCCAGGTCTTCTCGCTCATTTCTACGATGAAGGTGCTGCGTTCACTGCTGAACGGATAGGCATGCACCTGGATCGGCCCGAATTCTGTCTCCGCGACGATAAAGGTGAACGCGTCGAAGATCTTGTCGGTCGCCAGCCACATGTAGCGGCAGTTCCGAACGTCGAGGTCGGGTCCATATGCTTCGGGACGCGCCTTGCGAGTGACCGAATTTACCCCGTCGGCCGCCACCACCAGGTCGTGCGTACGGGCGAGATCTTCCGCGGTGGGGGCGATGGTTTCGTATCGCACGTCGACACCGCGTTGTGCGCACCGCGTCTGCAGGATGTTGAGCAGGGTCCGTCGCTCGATGGCCGCGAACCCGTGTCCTCCCGAGGTCAGCACCTCACCCCGGTAGTGGATGTCGATATCGGACCACCGCGCGAACTGCGCTTCCATCTCCGCGAAGATCGCCGGATCCGCCGCAGTGATTCCGTCGAGGGTCTCATCCGAGAAGACGACGCCGAAGCCGAAAGTGGTGTCGGCGGCGTTACGCTCGAATACCGTGATCTCCCGTCGCGGGTCGAGTTGCTTGGCCAAAGCGGCGAAGTACAGGCCGCCCGGGCCGCCCCCGATGACGGCGATCTTCAACGACGGCAGGCCGGCGTCGACTCGCGCAGAACGCGCTGTTGCTTCTCGACTGGTCACTGGGTCACCACTGCTTCCTGGGCACGAATCGTGCCGAATGCGTCTATTACGGGTTGCGGCCAGGGCGTCGATGTCGGCGACTGCGGGGTGGCGTGGGCGACGACGAGGGTTCCGTCCGCCGCCACGCCCTCCTTGCCGCGAACCTCGAAGGCGTACTGGAGTGAGGTGTTACCCAGGCGAACAACCTCGAGGGTCACTGTCACCGTTTCGCCGAACCACAGCCGTGATCGGTAGTTGATCTCGTGGCGGACCCGGGGAGTCTCCCCGAACAGCCACGCCAGATCGCGCTCGCGGAGCAGTGCCGCCTCGGCGGCTTCCACGAATCGCACGATGCACGAATGATGTTGGTGGCCAGCAGCATCGGTGTCATACCACTCCACCGTCCGCTCGATCGTCACTTTCGCCATCTGTCACTAACCACCTTTCATCGAAGCCGATGACCGAACTTTATAGCGCTCTTGTGACTATCGTCAAGCGCGGTGTATATTCGGTTTTGCGGCGGGCGGTGACAGCTTGCACAGTTCGATCGAAATCCACGCAGGTTGAGGTCGGCCGCACGCGCCCATTGCCATACACATGCGTCGCCGACGAAAGGGAGGAACCCACATGTCACTCAGTGACGACGTTCTCGGTCGGGCTCGGGTCAAGGACACCGAAGCCTTGGAAGCGTTCTATGACGAACTCGGCAAGCGCGACACGGTGGCGCTATGGACCGTGGCCAACAAGATCGAGCCGTGGTTCCCGCAACCGGCGTCCGTGCCCATCCTCTGGCGCTATGAGGACATCCGCCCGTTCGTCATCGACTCGCTCGACCTGGTCAAACCGGAAGACGCCGGGCGACGGGTGGTGGCCCTGGTCAACCCCGAGCGCAAGGACGTCACCGCGGCTGTCGGCCTGCTGTACACCGGCCTGCAGGGAATGGGACCCGGAGAGTCGATGACCGCACATCGCCACATGGCGGCCGCCCTGCGCTTCGTCGTAGAAGGCCAGGGCGCCTGGACGGTGGTGGACGGACAGAAACTGAAGGTCGGCCCCCGCGACTTCGCCATCACCCCCAGCTTCACCTGGCACGAACACGGCAACGAGGGCTCCGACGAACCGGTCGTCTGGCAGGACGGACTCGACATCCCCCTGGTCAATGCCCTCGACGCCGGGTTCTACGAGGTTCACCCCAATCACTGTCAAGAGCAGGGGGCGGTGATCAACTCCTCGCTGCTCACCTACGGCGCGGGCCAACTGCGTCCCGTGGGCTTCGAGGACGGCTGGACCAAACCGTACTCCCCGCTCTTCGCCTACCCCTGGGAACCCACCTACGCGGCCCTGCAGAACGCGGCGAAAGCGTCGGAAGGATCCCCCTTCGACGGCATCCTGCTCGAATACTCGAACCCGCGTACCGGCGGGTCGGTGATGCCGACGTTGAGCGCTCATATCCAGTTGCTCCGGGCCGACCAGCACACCCGCGCCCACCGGCATACCGGATCGGTCGTCTACAACGTGGCCAAGGGAGAGGGCTATTCGGTCATCGCGGGCCGGCGGTTCGACTGGAAGCAGGGTGACATCTTCGTCGTGCCCTCCTGGGCGTGGCACGAACACGCCAACCTCGGCACCAGCGACGACGCGGTCCTGTTCTCGTTCAACGACTTCCCAGTGATACGCTCGCTGGCCTTCTGGCGCGAGGAGGCATACCTGGAGAACGACGGTCACCAGCCGATCCGGTAACCCGCCCCGTACACCAAGTCTCACCAACCCCCAGAATAGGGACCGTTCATGATTCTCCTGACCTTCTCCACTCGTGACAACACCCCCCGGCTCGGCGTCCAGCGCGACGACACGGTCATCGACGTCTCCGCCCTGGCACGGAGCACCGGCGCCGAGGCGCCGGCCGACCTGGCGACCCTGATCAGCCAGGGCAGTGCAGGACTTGCCACGCTGACCACGCTGGTCGGCGGGGACGAGGCGCAGCAGTTCAGCCTCCCGATCTCGGAGGTCACCGTGCACGCCCCGCTGCGCCCGGGCAAGATCATCGGGGTCGGCCTCAACTACACCGAACACGTGGCCGAGTCGGCGCGGACCCTCGACACCGACAAGGAACTGCCCCAGCGCCCGGTGCTGTTCAGCAAGCCGGCGACGGCCGTCGTCGGCCCCGGCGAGCCGATCCGCCACAACGCGAACCTCACCAATCAGCTCGACTGGGAATGCGAGGTGGCCGTGGTCATTGGTCGCACCGCAAAGAACGTCTCGGCGGCCGACGCCCTCGACTACGTCTTCGGATACAGCATCATCAACGACATCAGCGCCCGCGACCAGCGCCGCGGCGGCCAGTGGTTCTTCTCCAAGGGCCAGGACTCCTACGCACCCTTCGGGCCGGTCGTCCGCACCGCGGACGACCTCACCGACCCGCACGACCTGGACCTGTCCCTGCGCGTCAACGGCGAAGTCAAGCAGAAGTCGAACAGCCGCTACATGCTGTTCAAGATCCCCGAACTGATCGAGGACATCACCTCCGGAATGACCCTCGAGCCCGGAGACGTGATCGCCACCGGATCCCCCGCCGGCGTCGGCGCCAGCTTCGTTCCCCAGCAGTTCCTCTCCCCCGGTGACATCGTCGAATGCACCGTGGAATCCATCGGGACGCTGAGCAATCCAGTCATCGATGCTCGCTGACACCTGCTCGATCAGAAAGGAAACCCGGTGAACAACCGCCCTTACCGCATCGGCCAGATCGTGCCGAGCTCCAACGTGACGATGGAAACGGAGATCCCCGCCCTTTTTCGCGCGCGGGAAACCGTCGCCCCCGAGCGATTCACCTTCCACTCCAGCCGCATGCGGATGAAGGAGGTGACCAAGGAGGAACTCGAGGCGATGGACGCCGACTCGACCCGATGCGCCGCCGAACTCTCCGACGCGCGAGTCGATGTCCTCGGATACGCGTGCTTGGTGGCCATCATGAGCATGGGCAAGGGGTACCACTGCGTCTCCGAACAGAAACTGGCGCAGATCACCCTCGACAACGCTGCCCCGGCTCCCGTGGTCACCAGCGCCGGCGCGCTGGTCTCCGCGCTCGAGGTGCTGGGAGCGAAGAAGATCGCCCTGGTGGCGCCCTACATGAAGCCACTCACCACACTCGTGGTCGAGTACATCAAGGATCAGGGTATCGACGTCGGCGACTACCGAGCGCTCGAGATTCCCAACAATCTCGACGTAGCCGCGCACGATCCGCGCAACCTGGTGGGTATCGCCAGACAACTCGACCACCAGGACGCCGACGTCATTGTGCTCTCGGCCTGCGTTCAGATGCCCTCGCTGCAATCGATCGAGATCGTGGAAAACGAACTCGGCAAGCCGGTGGTCTCGGCGGCGATCTCCACCGCGCATCAGATGATGCGGGCACTGGATCTGCCCGCGATCGCCCCCGGCGCCGGAGCTCTGCTGTCCGGAAAATACGCCGACGCTCCCTACATCCCGAGCCTGCCGATCGCCGCGAAGTGATCCTTCCGGCCTTGGGCACAGAGTGACCGTGTGGGCCTCGGCGCAATCCGCCCGGGGCCCACACGGAACCGTGGACCCCTCATTGGTCGCATGCCGACCCCCACCGCTCGCCCAGACTTTTCGAAGCGGCGCCCTGACGGGTGCGAACCGAGGCGACCAGGCCCGATCACACCTGTCATCGGACCTGTCGCTGTAGGTCGCTCCGGTCTCCGCTGACACCAGGCTCGAGTCGCCGCGATCAACGGGGTGCCACCGCCGCCACGCTGGTGTGATACTGAGGCAGAGGTGGTGACATGTGCGAGCCCACGATAGATCGGCGTTCGAGACCTGACGGCACCGGGCCGCACCGGTGGCGGACGTCATGGTCTGAGTTGGATTGCCCCGACCGAGTTCGTTGAAGGCGCGAACTGGTGGATGACCTCGATCCCTTTGCAACACAAGCCGACGTCCACCCCACTGTCGTCGGCGACCTGATCCTGGACGGCTTCGACGACCCCGTAGAGATCGGACGAGGCGGATTCGGAGTCGTCTACCGGTGCATGGAAACTGCACTCGATCGGACGGTCGCGATCAAGGTGCTCTCCGGGGTGGGCGAAGAAAACCGGAATCGCTTCCTCCGCGAACAACAGGCCATGGGCCGGCTCTCCGGACATCCGAACATCGTGACCATCTACCACGCCAGTAGCACGCCCCATGGTCAGCCGTACATCGTGATGGAGTACCACCACCTCGGATCTCTGGAAGCGATCATCCGCCGCGACGGACCGCTCGGCTGGGAGAAGGCACTCGGTGTCGGCATCAACATCGCCCGAGCCCTGGGCAGAGCGCACCAGGCCGGGATCCTTCATCGAGATGTCAAACCCTCCAACATCTTGCTCACCGACTACGGCGAACCCCAGCTCACCGACTTCGGCATCGCCCGCATCCACGGTGGTTACCAGACCGGCACCGGCGTGGTGCTGGGTTCGCCTGCCTTCACCGCACCGGAAGTGTTCACCGGACGGGCACCGACCGTACAATCCGATCTTTACAGCTTGGCCGCGACTCTCTTCTGTCTCATCACCGGCCACGCCGCCTTCCAGCGCCGCGACGGTGAACAACTGGTCGCGCAATTTCTTCGAATAACCTCGGAACCGGTGCCCGATCTCCGCCAGAGCGGCATCCCCGCGCAGGTGTGCAGCGTCATCGAGCGCGCAATGTCGGACGACCCCGCGCGCCGCCAAGAGACCGCAGAGGTATTCGAGCAGGACCTCCGCACAGCCCGACGACGCACCAGCGCCGGATCCCCGGATCTGGTACCCCCGCCAGACGCGGACATCACGCAACGCGAGCACACAGACCTGACACCGGGTTCCGACGAACACGCGGGGCCGCCCTCGGTGTCCCCACCCAGTATCTCGACGAAGTACCGGCCACGTACCCAACCCCGCACCCCGGTGCAGCGTCGCCGCCTGATCGAGGCCCTGCACGCCGGCGGGGATCGGCGTCTCGCGCTGATTCATGCACCGGCAGGATTCGGCAAGAGCACCCTCGCCGCCCAATGGCGCGACCTGTTGACCAACTCGGGGGCGCCCGTCGCCTGGCTCAGTGTCGACAACGACGACAACAATGTCACCTGGTTTCTGGCTCACCTCCTCGAAGCGATCGCGCGGATACGACCGTCACTCGCACGCGACCTTCCACAGGTGCTGCAAGAGCAGGGTGAGCAAGCCACACGGTACGTCCTTTCCACACTGATCGACGAGATCCACGACACGGGCGAGGTGATCACGGTCGTCATCGACGACTGGCACCGAGTTTCCGATACGGCGACGATCTCCGCGATGGCGGCACTACTCGACAGCGACTGTCACCACCTGCGATTTACCGTCACCAGCAGAACCCAGGCCGGGCTTCCGCTCAGCCGGCTGCGGGTACGCGACGAGTTGGTCGAAATCGACTCCACTGCGCTACGTTTCGACCTTCCCGAGGCAAAATCGTTCCTGGCCGACCAACGTGGGCTAACTCTCACCGCCGCCGACATAGCCGATCTTCGCGAATCCACGGACGGATGGGTGGCCGCGCTGCAACTGGTCTCACTCTCACTACGGGGACACACCGACCCGAGCACGCTGATCGGTCAACTCTCCGGCCGCCACCACGCGATCGGCGAGTATCTCGCCGAGAACGTCCTGGCCTCACTCGAACCCGAGCTTCTCAACTTTCTGCTCACGACATCGGTGACTGAACGCCTCAGTGGCGGACTCGCGTCGGCGCTGACGGGTAGCAGTCACGGTCAGGCCCGACTCGAGGAGATCGAGAATCGGGACCTATTCCTGCGACGACTCGACGAGGACGGCGAGTGGTTCCGCTATCACCACTTGTTCGCAGAGTTCTTGCGCCGCCGGCTCGAACGAGACCAACCGGACATGGTCGGCGAACTCCACCGCCGTGCCTCCCACTGGTTCGGTGAACACCACCTGCTCAGTGAGGCCGTCGATCACGCCCTGACATCGGGTGATCCCGACCTGGCGGTGAAGTGGGTCGAACGCGAAGGAATGCGCTTGATCGAACAGTCCCAGATGGCGACGCTGATCGGACTGATCGACAAGCTCCCACCCCAACAGCTGATCGCACACCCGGTGTTACAGATCGCATTGGCCTGGTCGCATGTACTGCTGCATCACCCGGCGCCCTCGGCGCTTCGAGCACTGGACCGCGCCGAAGCGTCGCTGACCCAGCCCGCCCGCGCAGACGAATCCACGACCGCCCTGTTGATCGAGGCCTCGTTGATCAGGGGCGTTGTCGAGCTCTTCGCCGATCGTTCCGACACCCTCAGCGAGCGGATCTCGGACTGCCTCGAGCGCCCCGAGACCGTGCGGCCGTTCGTCGTGTCGGGGGCGGCGAACGTCGCGTCCTTCGAGGCGATCTACCGGTTCGACTTCGCCGCGGCCCGCCGATGGCAGGAGTGGGCGACGCCCTACAACCAGCAGACTTCGGGACCGTTCAGCGTCCTGTACGGATACTGTTTCGCCGGGATCGCCGCACACGAGCAGCTCGACATCACCGCGGCCGAGAGATACTTCCGGATGGCGCTACGGCTGGCGAAACAATCCGGCGGCGGGCAATCGTATGCAACCCGCGTGGCCGGCGCGATCTTGGGAGACTTGCTGTACGAGCAAGGTCATGTGCCCGACGCGGAAGAACTTCTCGACGCCAGTCATACCCTTCGATCCGAGGGCGGCATCGTCGATTTCATGCTCGCGACCTACGGCACCGGATCTCGTATCAAGGCGCTGCGCGGAGATCTCGGAGCCGCGTACCGACTCCTCGACGAAGGGGCTGAGATCGCCGACATGTTGACGCTGCCGCGCCTGTCCGCCCGAATCCGGAACGAGAGGATACGGTTGGCGCTCGCCATTCCTGCGGTTCTCGATGAGCATCCGCGGTGGGCACAGACAGTCCCACGGGACAGCGCCGCCCCGGCATCCCGCATGAGCGGGATCGACCTGATCACGTGGGAGCTGCACGAAGACTCCGACATTCGACTCCTGCTCCACACCGCCTCGCCGACGGATCGGGAATCGTCGGAGGCGGCGTGTCGTCGATCGCAGGCGCTGGTGGAGCGAATCTCTCGGCAGGCGCGGCCGAAAGCGCTGCTCCGGGCGAGGCTTCTGCACACCACGTGTTTGTTCGCAGCCGGCCGTACGTCGGAGGCGAAAGAGTTCGTGGTACCGGCTTTGGCGCTCTGCGCCGACCGCGAACTCCCCCGCGTCGTGCTCGACGCAGGGTCGGCGGTGGCCGAGGTGGTCGACTCGCTCGAGACCGATCTGCGGCTCGGCAGATGGCAACGAGGATGGGAACGTGTGCCGAGTTCATTTCTCACGCAATTGGTGGACGACTCCGGGTCCAGCGACGCTGGTCATCCGCCGGTGTCCACACGATAGGTCGCGGCACGGGCCGCATCGGTTCGCCGTGGTTGGGTGTGACTGCACCATAGGACGTCAGGTGCAGGCAGCAACCGGCGTACGGTCGCGCCCTCGCTCGGCGGGCGCCGGACGCCGGCTGCATCAACCTACTGCGCGAACCTACCGTCGGCAGGTCGCTGATCGATCGGCTTGCCCTCGCTGCTCGCCCAGCTGAGCATGAGTTCGTTCGAGGGAAGTGTCTTGTCGAGAAGTTTTCTGCCCTGTGCGACGCCGGCAACGGGGAGCCCGTCCGGATCGAGCAAGCCGATCTGCACCAGCACCCCGGCCTGATCCCAGTAGATGTGCTCGTTGTACAGCTTGTCGCCGCGCAGAGTGACAACAGCAACGAGCGGGATCTCGACGTATCGTCCGGTCGGCTCCACACCGGGAAGCATCCAGTCGATCTCGCGGTCATGCGTAAAGCAAAACAGCTGTTCTTCCACGATCCGATCGGCTCCGACGGTCCGAGAAATCGGGATCGTCTTCGTATCTTCAGGATTGTTGTGCACGAAGTGGTGGGCGTAGAACCGTGAGAGGTCCTTCTGCCCGACGCCGCCGGTCAGCGTCGGGATGTGGTTGACGTAAGGTTCGTCGACCATAGTGGCCATGGTGGCGGGTACGTCCCGGGCCTCGAACTCGTAGAAGATGTGCCGGTCCCAGAGTGCAGGCAGGTCGTATCGGGGGCCGATGGTGGCGCGCAGCACCTCGAGGGTGCGCGAGTAGGCCAGACCCGCGGAAAGCGGCTCGTAGACATCCCTGCCGTGAGTGGCGAACGCATGATCGACGCCGGCGTAGCCGTAGATCCGGACGCCGTCGTTGCCGTCGAACGCCTTGCGGATGGAGTTTCGGGCATCCTCGGGGCAGTAGGAGTCGAGTTCGGCCAGGTGGAAGACCACAGGAACTGTCAGCTGAGTCGCTTCATCGAGGTGATCGTGGACACCGACACCGTAGTAGCTGATGGCGCAGTCGACGTCGAGCCGGACCGCGGACAGGTACGCCAGCAGTCCGCCGAGGCAGTATCCGATGAGTCCGACGCCCCCGACGTGATTGGTCAGACCACGAAGGGCTGTGACGGTGTCGCCGATGTCCGTGATGGCCAGGTCCTCGTCGAGTTCGTCCCGCAGTTCGAGTCCGCGAGTGAATCCGGCTTGGTCGTAGCCGAGTTCCTGCCGAGCTCCCGAACGCCAGAACAGGTCGGGGACCAGGACTACGTAGCCTTCCTCGGCATACCGGTCGGCCATGTCCCGCATGTAGTCGTTGATCCCGAAGATTTCCTGCAGAAGTACCAGGCCGGGGCCGGAGCCCTGGGCGGGCTCGGCAAGATACGCGGCGAAAGTCTCACCGGAGCTCGTGCTGATATCGATGTATCTACCCATTGGTTCGTGTCGCTTTCGGTGGGGATGCAGCTGCGCGGCTGCTTTTCAGAAGTCGGGATGCTTGGTCACCAGGCGGTAGGACCCCGAGTGGAAGACCAGCGGCTCGCCGGGGTCGGCATCGTATTGTTCAATTTCACCGAGGAAGATGATGTGATCACCGGCCACGATTCGCTGCACTGTCCGGCATTGGAAGTGCGCGATGGCGTCATCGATCAAGGGAACGCCCGCAATTCCTTCGGTGGTCGCCACGCCGGCGAACTTGTCCTCGGCCGGTGTCGAGAATTGCCGGGACAGATCATGCTGGTTGGCTGCCAGGACATTGACGGCGAAATGTGTCGCACCGGTGAGGTCGGGGAGGCTGGGTGCCTTACTCGCGGGGCACCAGGAGACCAGAGGTGGATCCATGGAAACGGAGGTGAACGAGTTCGCCGTGACACCGATTTTCCGTCCGTCCGGGCCCCTCGTGGTGATCACCGTGACGCCCGTGGCGTACTGGCCTAGGGCTCGCCGTAGATCGCGGGGATCGAACTGGGCCTGCTCGGCGGCCTTCGCGGTCTCGATCAAGCGCCTCGCTTCGGTGTCGTCGAACCACCAGTTGTGCACGGTGCGGGGATCATCGAACCCGGTGGCAATTGCCGACGCCAGGGTCGGCGAGTCCTGCGCGGCGGCGAACAGTCCGAGGACCGGGTCTGACGGTCCACGGAGTAGGTCGTTGGTCCACGACACGGCCCACTGAGCCCATCCGCGCCAGAACTTGTCGAAGGTGCGTTGCATCCACTGTGTGTCGAAGGGCTGTTCTCCCCGGCCCACGATCGCATCGAGGTAGACGGCGACGGCTTGAGCAGCGTTGTTGCTGCCCTGACCGGTGAGCGGATCGTTGAGGACCACCGCGTCAGCCATGCCCAGCACGACGCTGCCCGATGCGAGTTCGGCCACCGGGCGGCGGACCGTTGGCGTCAGGCGGCCGCGCAGTACCCCGGCTTCGTCGGTCAGGGAGATGTCGCCGGTCCTGGCGAACTCCGACGGGAAGTGTTCGGCCAGAATCTCTTTGGCACGCTCGAGGTGCGCTTGGGGAGTGTGGACATCGTCCCAGCAGTCCATCGGTCCACCGGGGACGCCTTCGAACACCATCACATGGCAGGGTCCGGTGGTGGTCAGCGCCGGGAGGACGAAGTACTCGCCGACCCCGGGGACGATATTCAGCGCGAGGTCCGCGCCGTCGGAGTGCTCGGTGAGGCCGTTCACGTAGGCCAGAGCCAAGGCTCGCTGCGGCCGGTTGTAGGGCGATTTCACCGGATCCGGAGGGAAGAGCCGTCCGAGGTCGCCCTTGCCGCTGGAGATGATGACCAGGTCGTGGCTCTGGGCGAGGATTTCGATGTCCGCGGGGCTTGCCGACTTGATGACCAGATTGCCACCAAGTTCTGCAAACTCGTCGACCCAGTCCGCGCACTTGACGCGCTGATCGACCGACTGGGCGAAGCCGACCAGCGGGGTGGTCACGGCAATTTCGTTGCTGCCGTGCGTTTTCGCCACATTGACCGCCATCGTGTCGATGCGTGGGCACCGCTCTTCCCAGTGGTCGAGCCCGAGATCCCGTTCGATCTGCAGTGCCGAGTCGAACATGCACTGGCTCGACATGACGGGTCCGATCCGGACCTGGTCGGGCGTTCGGTCGGTTACCAGGGTGACCTGATAGTCACGTTTGAGTAAGGCAAGGGCAAGAAGTGCCCCCGATTGTCCTGCTCCCACGATAGCGATGCTGCGCATGGCGACGGTTTCCAATCGATGGTTCGGGCGAATATCAATTCGCGACGTCGGTGAGGTACTCGGCGGCGGCTTCCGGCGTCATGAACCAGTGGAAGAAGTCACGCGGATCGTCGAACCCGTTGGCGAACCGGCGTGCAATGCGTGGTTCGGTGGCGGCTGCGCGGAGGAGGTTCAGCACATGCTCCGGCGGCGGGCTGAGCAGCGCGTTCGTCCACGCCGCGACGTATTGTGCGTAGTCCCAGTACCGTTCGAAGGTGTTGGTCATGAATTCGGCGTCGAAGGGCCGGTCGCCGTGTTCGAGAATGCTGGCGAGGTATGAAGCAGCGCACTTGCTGGCATTGTTCGAGCCCTGGCCGGTGATCGGATCGTTGAGGACGACCACGTCGGCGAGTCCGAGAATGTTCGCACCGGAGGGCAGTACTCCGATCGGCTTGCGGACCGTGGGCGGGAACCGTCCCGCGAGAAGTCCGTTGTCGTCGGTGAGGGTGATGTCGGCGCAGCGCTCGGCCTCCCAGGGGACGAACGTCTCGACGATCCACTTGGACTTCTCCAGGTGCTCTTCGGGAGTCGTCACGTCCGCCCAGCAGTCCATCGGTCCGCCGGGGATGCCCTCCATCACCATGATCTCGCACGGCCCGCTGGTGGTGAGGGCGGGGAACGCGAAGTACTCGCCGACGCCGGGGATCATGTTGAACGCGACGGCGGAGTGTTCCTCGCGCGGCACCATGCCGTTGACGTAGGTCAGCGCGAGGGCACGCTGTGGGCGGTCGAAGACCGACCGCGTGGCGTCGCGCTCGAACATCTTCGCGATCTCGCCCTTGCCGGCGGCGAGGATGACCAGATCGGAGTCGGCAGCGAACTCTTCGAGGTCGTCGATCCCGGCATCGAGGAGGATCAGCTTGCCGCCCCGTGATTCGAATTCCTTCAGCCACGCGGGCATTTTCACGCGCTGATCGACCGATTGGGCGGGGATGTCGAGGCGCGATGCCCAGGAGAAGGCGTGGTTTCCGTTGTCGGCGACAGTGAATGAGATGCCCTCGACGGAGGGGCATTCCTCGCTCCAGAGGTCCAGTCCGACGGCGCGTTCACGGGCGAGGGCCCCGCCGAACATACACTGGCTGGACATGACCTTGCCCTCACGGATCTGTTCCGGGGTTCGATTGGATACAACGGTCACGTCGTATCCGGCGTCGACCAGGCCTATGGCGAGCTGGAGTCCGGCTTGTCCGGCTCCGACGATGGTGATTTTGCGCATGGGAGGGGATTCCTTCGGTCGAATGTTATCGGGCGAGAAGCGGGATTGCCGGGGACGACTGTTCAGGACCCATTGCGGAGTAGCCTCCGTCGATGGCCCAGTCGGCTCCGGTGACGAATGCGGCGCGGGGCGAACACAGGTAAGCGATCACGTCGCCGACCTCGGTGGGGTCGCCGACTCGGCCAGCGAGGTGGAATTTCCCGGCTACCCGGTCTGTTTTTGCTCGGTCCGATCCCGAAAGCTCATCCATCACCTTCGACCAGATCCAGCCCGGGCTCACCGAGTTGACGCGGATGTTGTCCCCGGCGAGGTCCATCGCCATGTTTCGTGTCATCTGCACGACTGCAGCCTTGGAGACGGGGTACAGCCATCGCCCGGTCTGGGCGACCTTCGAGGAGATCGAACCGAAGTTCACGATGGCTCCGCCGCCCTGCGCGACCATGTGCGGGCGTACCGCCTTGGCGAACATGGCTGCGCTCACGACATTCACATCGAGAGCGGTGGCCCATTGTGCCCGGCTGGACTCGGCGCCGTCGTCGATGTAGGTGCACGCGAGGTTCACGAGGAAGTCGATGGAGCCGAAGGTGTCGAGGGTGGAAGTCACGCAGGCGTCGATCGCGCGGTCGTCGGTGATGTCGGTCTCGCTGAACAGCGCGTTGGCTTTGCCGTCGACTGCCGTCTTGCCCCCGTCCCGGTCGATGTCGGCGACGACGACGTTGACCCCGTTCTCGTGGAGGCGGTCGACGACGCCGTGCCCGATCTTGGTCGCACCGCCGGTGATGATGGCGGTCTTGCCACCGATGCCGAGATAGTCGCTCATGGTCTAGATCTCCTGACTTCGATCACGATGTGATCCGCAACACTAGGAACATTCCGGGTGATGATCTATCCGCTGGACGCGTCGACTGTGCAGATTGCGCTCACTTTTGATCGCGTGGGGTCTTCGCTGTCCGACGAAACCCCTACTTCCACCGGGATGGAACGGCGTCACCGCCGGCCGGCTCTTCAACGAGCTGAACGGCGCCCTCAACGGACCCGCCAGGGAACACGCTATGCGGGTCATCCACCAGCCCTGACCGCTGCCCGCCACCGAAAAGACCGCGAGCTTCCGCACTATCCCTTCCGGTATCTCGAAAAGTCGAATGCCGTCGGCAGGCCGGTGAGGGGTGCTCCCCCGTGCGCCCTCCACCGACACGTCCGAGACGACCTCAACAACCAGCGAAAGGGTCATGGTGAACCCCGACCCCCGCAACTACCCCTTCGGCGACTTGCTGGCGACTGGAACTGGCAGATTGGCGCCAGCTGCCGAACTGCGGATCCTCGAGTCTTTTTCGCTTGCGAGGACGAGAACAGATCTATCCGCCGAGATCGTGAACACGCCGCCAAGCGGCTGTGCCTGCACTGCCCCGACCAGGTCGAATGCAGACGTTATGCACCTCCAACCGCGAGGCGTACGGGGTGTGGGGCGGCACGTCCGAGTCCGAACGGCGATACGTTCAACTCGCGCCGCCCGCGACGCGCCGGGAGCGAACTCCGCTTCGAATACTGCCGTGGCACCGCCCTCCTGGGCATCGAACCTTCGAGTGAGAATCGCCAAACTGCCTGCGGCAGAGCACCTTCTCATGCCTGATCGCGCAATGGTCCCGCGTCGGCGGCACCACCGAGTGGCCGGCAGACACGGACGAACAGCTACTGCACGAAGCACGTATGCCAACGCTGCACGGCGGCGTCGGCGGCTGAGCTTATTGCACTGACCCAGGTTCCCTGGGAGGAGAGCTGGAAGAGGTGCCCGGCTGGGAATCGGATCCCAAGCCGAAGAGCCAGGCACGCCATGTGCTGAAGTTGCTGTCGCGATCTTTCACAGCGATCGACGGCCGAACCGGCGATTCTTCGAGACGAGCATGCGTCGATTCCGAAGGTCAGTCCGTTATCGCTAGATCGACCGGGTTGACTTGCATAGCGAAACGCCTCGAATTGGTCTCTACGCTTTTCGATCCTGGATGCAGTGATGCGGCTGGGCAACGCCCGCCCGGAATACCCTGCCGATACGCGTGTCGGCATCATCGACGACTCAGACTGCTGAACAACCGCGCTCGCGATTGAACCGCAGTCCGCTTCGAGTCGACATATCAGGTATCGGGTATTTGCCCACAGCATGCGCGTGCGCCGTACCGGCCCCGCACGATGCGCGATCGAACTTTTCACCAACCTGTGCGAATGGCACGAGTGCCGTCACACCTGGAATATTCCAGGCCGCCGCGGGGGTGCCCGCCGATCAGCGTCTTCGAAGCAACGGCTGGCCATGCGACCCGCTTATCAGTTCGAGGTAGCCTCCAGAGCCTCGACAAGACTGTCTCCCAGCGTCATTGTGGCTAGCTTGGCGTCCAGTCGGGCTCCGTCTTCGTCGGCGAGCGCGGCATCACGGAGCCCTGCCAGCGAAGTGACCGCGTCGGGTGAGCCCACCAATCCATGGGCCGCGGACATCAACTTGGTGAAACTGTCGCCTCCGTGCTCGTAGGTGGCACCGTAGCCCTTGAGGACACGCTGGCACTCGACGATCTCACGTCCGAGGTCGGCATCGATTGCTGCAGCCTGGAGAGCTTGGTCGATCCATTCCTCGATCGCCGCCTGCTCCCGGACGAACCGCAGTGAACGCGGGCGGAGGGGACGCATTCGCGCCATCGTGCTCAACATCGTGTAACCGGTCACCGAACTCGTGTTCAGTATCATCCCCTTGTGGGTGATCGCGCCGACCAGACGCTGGAACCACTTCGAACGGTGCATGCGGGCCCCCAGTCGGGAGGGCATCGTGTCGGTGATCTCGTCGATCTGTGGATGGAGATACTCACGAACCTGCATCAGTTGGTGCCGTTCCGCGCGCGCTTCCTTGCGGATTCGGTCCATTCGCGCCTGACGGGTCTTCTGCACTGCCACCTGGATTGTGTCCTGGTAGCACATCCACAGCCCGATGTGGCGGGCCGCCTCGATGGTCAACCGGGCCGCTCCCGTGGCGTCCGGATCCAGCTCGGCGAAGCGGATGACCCGGGACAGGTACCGTTCGGCGTAGTCCAGGTTCTGGTAAACCGCGGTGCGCACGAGACCGTGGAGGATCATCGACCGCGCCGCTGGCGGGAGGTCGAGGACGCGGTCGGCGAGCGCCCGCAGAGCTGGCCCGACCAGGGTGGAGGGGTCGGTCGCTGCGACCGTCGTGCGTCGAGCTTCTTCCTCGGCTTTTCGGTCCTCCGGCGTCACCGGGCGCGGTCCGATGGAGATCGGAATCGGATTCGACTTCCGCGCGGGGCGTGGTTTCTGCTGTGCGGCAGCGTCAAAACCCGCGGAGAAGGCCTTCAGTGAGGATTCGACACCCTTTCCGAACGCGTGAATCGGGGCCTCGAACTGTTCCCTGCTGAACGGAAGGGTCCCGGATCCGGCAAGGGCACCGAACAACGCGGCACTGATGACGCTGCGACTCTGTTCGGCCATTTCCATGAAGTCTGCGGCGATCAACCGCTTCGAGGCGCGTTGCGCTCCCGCGACGAGTTCGGAGCTGTCGGCGCGGCCGTCGCCGAGGGCCATCTTCTCGTCGATGGAGTACACGCGATTGGTGGAGGTGATCAAGGTCGTCCGGTCGGGTGTGACGAACCCTCGCTGGACGGCTCGGCCGCATTCCATCAGTTCCGAGGCGATGAGGACGTCGACCTCGCCGGGGCTCGGGAACACGCTGAGCACCGGTTCGATTCGGGCCTCGGCTGCCGATGACGGATCCGGCTCGTCGCCGGGTGGGAAGATCTCGACGTAGTAGACCGTCGCCCCGGTGCGCTGAGCGACACCGGCGACGGAGGTGTTCTGCGCGTAGTGGCCGGCGTTCTCGGCGACAGCGACGATCCAGTCGGCAAGCACTCCGCCGCCTTCGCCGCCGAGGGCGACAATCGCCAGAGTGATCGGACGTTGACCGTTGTACCAGTTGGACATCATGCAGCCTCGAATTGTGCGGCGCGGCGCTCGAGGCCGCGGGATGCGATCTTGATCCACCACGAGCGGACGCCGGCGAGGAGCTGTTCGCGACGAGTGGGGTTGTCGACGACGTCGGTGCGATAGAACGACGGGCAGAGAACCGCGGCGTGTGCGTTCGCCCCGCACACTCCGCAGCCGACGCAGCTGTCGAGGACCTCGGCGATCGGGTCGGTTCGCATCGGATCCGGGTTGGGTGCGATCGTCAAGGACGGGCAGCCGGAGATCCGGATGCAGGCGTGGTCGCCGGTGCAGGTTTCGGGATCCACCCCGAACCGCTCGCGCACTACCCGCTTGCCGGCCGCGAGCGCTTTGGTCCGGTCGCGTTTGACGCGACGCTGGGCATTGAGCTGGCACTCGCTTTGCATGACGAGCACCTTGGGCCCGGCCTCGTCGGTAGTGAGGGCCTCGACGAACGTGTCGCGTACCTTGCCGACGTCGTAGGTGTTCTTGATTGTGCGCGCCCATTTGACGCCGATACCGCGGACAGCCTTTTCGATCGGGTGCTGGGTTGACCGGGTGGGGAGGTCGGCTTGGGAGGAGAGCACGTCCTGGCCGCCGGTCGCGGCGGCGTAAGCGTTGTCGACGATCAGGTGGACCTGGTCGCTCTTGTTGAACACTGCATTGCCGACGCCGCTGGTCAGGCCGTTGTGCCAGAATCCGCCGTCACCCATCACCGCGATGCTGCGCCGGTCGGTGTCCTTGGAGTTCAGTGCGGAGGCGCCGGCCGATCCGAGGCCGTAGCCCATCGTCGTAGCACCGAGGTCGAACGGTGCGTTCACTGCGAAGAGGTGGCAGCCGATATCGGCGCTGACGTGGTGTTTGCCGGTCTCCCGTTCGGCGAGCTTCAGGCCGCTGAAGATGGGGCGCTCAGGGCAGCCGGTGCACAGGCCCGGCGGCCGCGGCGAGATGACCTCGGATGAAACCCTGGGGGCTGTGGGGCTCGTCGGGTCATCAGGATCGCGCAGCAGTGCCGGCTGGTGCTGGACGGCATCGGGTAGGTACTGCTGGAGGAACTCGTTGACGCCGCGGGTGACGACCGTCGAGGTGTATTCGCCGGCGAGTGTCAGCATGTCCTTGCCGTGTAGGGCGGCGGGGATGTCCGCTCGGCGCAGGATCGCGTTGAGGTTCTGCTCGATGTAGTCGGGCTGGCCCTCCTCCAGAAGGAGGACGGCGCGTTTGCCCTGGCAGAACTGGATGATCTCGTCGTCGATGACCGGGTAGGTGACGTTCATGACGTAGGTCGGTATCTGGGTGCGTCCAAATGCGTCGGAGCAGCCGAGCAGCTCCATCGACCGGTTCAGCGTGTTGTACAGACCGCCCTGCACGATGATGCCGATGTCGGCTTTGTCGTTGCCGAAGACCTCGTTGAGGCCGCGGTCCTTGATGAACTTGACCGCCGCCGGCCACCGGTCGTGGATCTTCTCCTTCTCGTGCAGGAAGCTGGCCGGCGGGAGCACGATCCTGTCGACATCCCGCAGCGGATTCTCGAGGGCGTCGGTGACCGTCATGGGCGGGCGCTTGTTGTCCTTGGCGTCGAATGCGCCGTGCAGGTGGCAGGAGCGGAGCCGCAGATCGAGCATCACCGGGGTGTTGCTCGCCTCGGACAGCTCGAAGCCGACCTCGACCGCGTCGACGATCGCCGAGACGTTGGGCCGGGGATCGAGCAGCCACATCTGCGACTTCATCGCGAACGCGTGGGAGCGCTCCTGCATGATGCTCGAGCCTTCACCGTAATCCTCGCCGAGGATGACGAGCGCGCCGCCGGTGACGCCGCCACTGGCCAGGTTCGCCAGGGCGTCCGAGGCGACATTCAAGCCGACGGTGGACTTGAAAGTCACCGCGCCGCGCAGCGGATAGTGCACCGAGGCTGCGAGCATCGCGGCCGCGGTGGCCTCCGACGCGCTGTTTTCGAAATAGACGCCGAGTTCATCGAGGATCTCGTGCGCGTCACCGAGGACATCCATCAGATGCGAGATCGGTGCGCCCTGGTAGCCGCCGACATAGGCGACACCGGATTGCAGCAGCGCCTTGGTGACGGCGAGGATGCCCTCGACGTGCAACGTGGTGCCGGCGCCGTTGCGGAGTTGTTCGACCTCGGCGGCGAACGAACGTTCAGCCATTTTCTCTTTCCTTACTTCTCGACCAGGGCGACCACGCGGGCCGGACTACCCGATCCCCCGACAATGGGCAGCGGCAGGACCGTGATCGCGAACCCGGTCGCCGGCAACTGATCCAGGTTCTGCAGCTGCGTCAGTCCCAACTTGCCCGCGCCGAGCAGGTGGTGATGGCACGGGAACGCCGGGTCCAGTGCCGTGGCCTGGCCGGCGTCGGTGCCGACCGTTTCCACTCCCACACCGACCAGCTCGGTCTCTTCGGCGAGCCAGCGTGCGCACTCGGCGGTGAATCCTGGCGTGTGCGGTCCGGACTCGTCGGCGTTGAGGAAGTCGTCGCTGTTCTCAGACCGGCTCGACCACCCGGTGCGGTAGAGGAGCCACCCACCGGCAGGGAGTGCACCGTGCGTGCGTTGCCATTCTTCGATGTCGGCGACATCGAGGAGGTAGTCCGGGTTGTCGGCCACCCGGTCGGTGACATCGAGGACGACCGCGGGGGCGAGCAGTGAACGCAACGGCACCTGTGACACGTCGAGTCCGTCCTTGCCGGTGATCCAGTGGTTCGGTGCATCGAGGTGGGTGCCGGTGTGTTCGCCGGCATGAATGTTGTTCCAGTACCAGCCCGGCCCGTCCTCGTCGAATCGGCTGATCAACTCGAGCTGGAAGGGCAGGGTGTTCTTGAACGGTTCCGGCAACGCCAGCACCGGGGTCTTGTCGGTCAGTGGTGCGGTGAGGTCGATCAACTCGATGCGTTCGCCGGCGATGGACGCGAGCAGGTCGGTGATTACTGACATGTCAACTCCTCATTGGATTTACGGTGCCGCTTCGCGGCAAGTTCGGTGGCAACGAGGTGGCCGGAACCGGCGCCGAGTCCAGCCCCGGGATGAGTGGATGCACCGATATGCCAGAGACCGTCCACACAGGTGCGATGCCGCCCCGCCTCGGGCAGTGGGCGCCACAGAAAGCTCTGATCCAGCTCCGAACTGCCGCCGTACGGGTCGCCGCCGACGGCATTCTCGTTGTATGCCGCGAGATCGGCGGGCGAGATCATATCCGTTCCGAGGATCTTCAAACCATGGGTGTGCGCGTCCAAGCGATCGATGACACGCTGGGCGTAGGCCTTGGCCAGTTCCGGGGTCCAACCGTCCGCGGTGTTCAGCTCGCCGGCGGCATCGCCGAGCGGTTCGTACGGAACTTCCTGCAGTTGCAACCAGAGCGAAGCGGCACCGGCCGGAACGCGCGAGGGATCCAGGAGGGACTGTTGCCCGACCACTACTGTCGGCTTCCTGGGGAGTAGGCCGGCTTCCGCTTCCGCACGGGCAATGCCGGTGCTCGCCGATCCATCCGAGATATGCACCAGCGGAACCTCGTTGAGGCGGGCGTCGCGCCACTGGGGCCGTTCGGACAAGGCGATGTGGATCTGCATCTCACCGCGCCCGTACCGGTACCGCCGTGCCTGGGCACGCAGCGGGGCAGGACTTGCGTCCGGAGGCAGCAGCGACCCGTACAAGGCAGTCGGTGTCACCGACGCCAGCACGGCGCGCCGGGCTCGGTAACGCCGCCCTGCTGCCTCCACACCGATCGCACGGCCCCGCTCGACAATGATGCGGTCGACGCGGGATCCGGTATGCACCTCGACACCCAATTCGTCGAGTAGTCCTCGAAAGGCCTCGAGCAGTCGTGCAGAGCCTCCCTCAACCACAGGCAGACCGAAACCGTGGACCGTTGCCGCCAGCACCGGAATCATGAAGCCGCCGGAGGCATTGTCCGGCGACAGACCTGCGTGCAGCAGCCACGGCACCCACAGGTGATCCACTTCGGGACCGACATACTCCCGAGAACAGTAGGCGCGGCCCGACGCAGCGAGGTCTCGGAGCCACTGCTCGGAGCCGCGCCGCCCGTTGGTTTTGAAGAAACGCGCCAGCAATGGAACGACTCCGGCGCTGCGGATTTCGCTGCCCATCATTCCGCCGATCACCGGTGCGTTCCGGCCGAACCGTTCCAACGCCTCCAGATACGTATTCCCGTCTTCTTCGTTGCCGAAGCCCGCTGCCGTCAGCTCCGGATCGCGGTACGCCAGGGTGACACGGCCGTTGTCGGCAACGCTCGCGGTCACGGCCTCGTCGGTGTTGCAGAACCGCAGCCCGTGACGGGCCAGGTCGTCGCCGAGCGCCGTGTGCGCCGGGCCCGACACGAACAGCGGATACCACGATGAAAACGTGTCGTGCACGTAGCCGGGCACCGTACGCTCACCGCTCCCGACAAAGCCGCCGATCTCCGGATTGCTCTCCAGCAGAAACACTTTCCAGCCTGATCGAGCCAGCGTGGCTGCGGCGACGAGTCCGTTGATTCCGGACCCGACGATGACGGCATCGACTTCGTTGTGCATCACATCTCCCTTCGAGTGTGAGCGACGACATTAGTGACCCAAGGAGGCGGCGGCTATCCTGATTGCGCGCGCCTTATCCGTATGCCGCTCAGTTGCGAGGGACCCGCCGCTGACCGGCGTGACGCCGCCCCCGACAGGGCGTTCCTCGAACCCTGCCCGCGCGATCGCATCGTCCCCGCGCGAAGAGCGGCAAGTATCGACAGAGCCCTTCTCGACCGGACTCGCGAGGACGGCTGCGAGAAGATGTGCGAACGCCTGTCGATCAGCTGTAGGCCGGTTCTACGCCTGTGTGGCGATGGCGTCCGCGGCGTCGTGTAGCGCCCGGGAGACGGCGTGCATGCCGGGGGTGTACTGCCGGCGGGCGAGCGAGGCGATGTAGATCGAGCGTGTCGGGACCCGGTCAGTGGGACGAAATCGGACCGCGTAGACGTCGGGGCGATGATGTGCGACGGCCAGACGCGGGACCATGGCGATGCCGACTCCCGCTGCGACCATCGCTTCGATCTCTTGGTAGTCATGGGCCTCGTAGACGACGTTCGGGGTGAATCCGGCCGTGTCGCAGCTGCGGTACAGCACTTCGGCCGCCGGGTGGTCGGCGTTGCGGATGATCCACTTCGCCGATCGCAGCGATGCCACCGTGACATCGTCGGCGTGCGGCGCGTCGAGCGGGACGAGCAGGACCGTTTCGTCCTCCATCAGCGGCACGAGGGCCAGGGATTTCTCGGTCTCCTCGGTCCAGGCGTAACTCCAGAGCAACGCCATTTCGACCTCGCTCGAATGGAGCATTTCCAGCAGTCGCGGGCGGACCGCGGATTGGACGCGCACGTCGATGCCCGGCCAGTGGGCGTGATAGTTCTTCAGCGCGTCCGAGAGCAGTGAGGCGCTGACGGTGGGGAAGGAGCCGAGTCGGACGGTGCCGCGCTCGAGTCCCAGCAGAGCTTCCAGGTCACCGTGGGCGCCACGCATTTCCTGACGGAACAGCCGCGCACGCGTGACGAGAATTTCGCCGGCTTCCGTCAACCGGACGCCACGAGGCAGGCGGGTCAGTACCGGCTGCCGGATCTCCTGTTCCAGTTTGGCGATGCGCTGTGACGCGGCGGATGGCGTGACGTTGGCGCGTTCGGCGCCGCCGGTGAGCGATCCGGCCTCGGCGATGTCGAGGAGCAGGAACAGGGTCACCACATCGAACGAGTTGCGCATCGATACCTCCGACAAGCCTTTAATCCTGCTAAACCCCACCGTAGAAATACGACATTGTCATAAACATAACCCCCTCATAGTGTGATCTGGGTAATGATCAAGCGAAGGATGTGACATGCAGACGATCACTACTCCCCCGCGCGGGATCACGGCACGGAATCGCCCCGACGACCCGGTCGATCACCCAGTGCGCTCACTGCTCGTCGCGCCAGTCGGCATCGGCGAGGTGGCGGAAGTGACAACTCGCACTCCACACCTATTGCTTCCCAACACTATTCACGTCTGTCCGTCGCGACCGGCTGCCGCCCAGGAGCCGTTCGATCCGCCCCGCAGCGAACCGAAAGTACGCCCATGACTTCCATCGAGATACTGCCACTGATCGCGTTGGTGGCAATGTTCGTGATAGCCACCTTCTTTTCCATCAACATCGGCATCTTGGGGTTCATCGGCGCATTCGTCGTGGGCGCCTTCATCCTCGGCTACGACGACAAGGAAATCCTCGCCGAGTTCCCCAGTTCGATCGTGCTGACGATCATCGGCGTCACCTACTTCTTCGGTATGGCGAAGAAGAACGGGACAATCGACCTCCTCGTCAATGCCTGTATACGTGGTGTTCGTGGACGAGTGACGATCGTCCCGTGGGTGTTCTTCTTCTGCGCCTCGGTGCTCACAGCCCTGGGCACGTTCAGCCCGGCTGCCGTTGCCCTGATCTCGCCGGCGGCGATGTCCTTCGCCGCTCGGACTCGGATGAGTCCGCTGGTGATGGGCATCATGACGATCAACGGTGCGCACGCCGGCGCGTTCTCGCCCATCTCGGTCTCGGGTGTGCTGGTCCGTGACATCGTCGAGTCGAGCGGCCTGACGATCGCCCCCTGGACCCTGTTCTTCGCCAGCTACGGCATCAATTTGCTGCTCTCGGTCCTGACCGTGGTCGGCTACGCCGTCCTCGCCCGGGTACGGAACCTCGAGTTCACCGCTACCGGCTCCAGCGCCGGCATCGACTCCGACGGCGTCGGGAGCGCACTGCGTGCCCCCACTGCGGGACCCGGTGGAATCCCGGCCGGCGGATCGTCCGGTGGGGGCGGTACCCAGGTACTCATCCGGACGCCGCGCACCGAGGTCGGCACCGACCACGACGTGCAGCCGGTCACCGGGGTCCAGAAGCTCACCCTCGTCCTGATCGCCGCGGTGTTGGTGCTGGTCCTGGTCCTGCATATGCCGATCAGCTTCGTCGCCATCGCGGCCGGTGCGATCCTCGCCTTCACCGACCTGTCCAAGCAGAGTGAGGCCATCGCCGGTATCAGCTGGTCCACGGTCCTGCTCGTCGCCGGCATGGTCACCTACATCTCGCTCATGCAAGAGATCGGCACGATCGACCATCTCGCCGAGATGGCGATCACCATCGGCGCACCGCTGCTGGTCGCCGTCGTCCTCTGCTACGTCATCGGCGTCACCTCGGCGTTCGCATCGTCGACGGCGCTTCTCACCGCCGTCATCCCACTCGCGCTTCCTCTGCTGCAGACCGGGGCGCTGCCGGTCGTCGGAGTCGTGGCAGCACTCGCCATCTCCGCCACCGTGGTCGACGTCTCCCCGTTCTCGACCAACGGCGCACTCGTCCTCGCCAACGCCCAGAACATCGAGCGTCCCCGGTTCTACCGACAACTGCTCCTCAACGCGGGCATCGTGGTCGCGATCGCGCCGGCCCTGTGCTGGCTGGTGCTGGTGGCCGTCCCGACTCTGGTCTGACGCGCAGACAGCACCCGCGAGGGTTTAACTGAAGTTAACCCTCATCGATTTATTCGCCATTGTTCTCCACCCTGATGTAGGTCAGGGTGGGCAGTGGGACACCGCTGGGAAGCACGCTCCCCATCCGATCAGAGCCTCCAGCGGTGCCTCACAAACTCTTCGAACCCGAAAGGTGGTCCGGACCGTGTTCACACTTCATGGAACCTGGATGCGGGGAGGAACCAGCAAGTGCTGGCTGTTCAACGCATTCGACGTCGATCCGCTCATTGCTCAGGCCGGCGGCCTGGATGCCATCTTGACGTCGGCATTCGGCTCGGGTGATCCGCGTCAGCTCGACGGTGTCGGCGGCGGCAGCTCGACCACATCGAAGGCGGCGATCGTGCGCCGCTCCAGCGAGCCCGGAATCGATGTCGACTACCTGTTCGCGCAGGTCGCGATTGGTGACCGCCAGGTCGAATGGGGCAGCAACTGCGGAAACTGCGCCACGGCGATCGGGTTGTACGCGCTGCAGTCCGGGTTCGTTCCGGTGGACTCCACGACGACGACCGTACGGATGCGGAACCAGAACACCGGCGCGATCCTGGACGCCCAGATCGCCACCCCGGGCGGGATGATCCCCACCGAAGGCGACGCAGCCGTGCCCGGTACCAGCGCGTTGGGTGTCCCGGTGGGGCTCACCTTCACCGGTCTCGCCGCCGGTGCGGCCACACTGCTGCCCACCGGCGTCGCCGCCGATCAGATCTCGATTGCCGACCACACGTACCGCGCGACGATGGTCGTCGCCGGAGCCCCGGCTGCGTTGTTCAACGCTGCCGACCTCGGGCTGACCGGTGCGGAGGACAACCAGACGATCGCCGAACTCCTGCCGTTGCTTCTCCGGCTGCGACAGGAGTCGTCGTTGCGGATGGGACTGAGCAAGCCGGGAGATCCCGTCTCCCATGCGATTCCGAAAATCGGTGTCGTGGGTCCGCCGGCGGACTACCGCACCAGCGCCGGCGTCGACATCAGCGCTGACGATTACGACATCTCGGTCCGGATGCTGTCGATGCTCGCCCCGCACCCGGCGATCGGGCTCACATCCGCGGTCGCCGTCGCCGCGGCTTCCACCGTGACCGGAGGTGTCGTCACCGACAACACGCAGGTCCGGTGGCCGGGATCGCTTCGGGTGGGAACACCCGCCGGGGTACTCGATGTCGACCTCTCCGTTTCCCTCGACGGGGTACTCGAATCGGTCACCCTGCACCGGGCGGCCCGCCGGATCGCATCAGCGGAACTGTTCGTCACTGCCCCGGCGCCGGCTCCGGCACTGGTCGGCTCCGCGCGGTGAGGACTCCGCACAGCCCCGCCCCCGCGATGCGACAGGAATCCTGATGCCCGAGAAGATCGCGATCGCGCCCAGACCGATCGACACGCGGATCGCCCGATCCTGGCTTCTGGTCAACGGCACCCGAACCGACCTGTTCGACCAGGCCGACCGCTCCTGCGCGGATCAGATCGTCCTCGACATCGAGGACGCCGTCGACCCCCAACTCAAATCTGCCGCGCGGGAGGAGGTCGCCGCCTGGCTCGAGAACACCTCGGCCTGGGTGCGGATCAACGACCGGTCCTCGTCGTACTGGAGCGATGACGTCGATCGCCTCGCCGGACTTCCCGGACTGGCGGGCGTGATGCTTGCGAAAACCGAAGCTGCAGAACATATCACCGAAACCTTCGACCGACTCGGCGGAGCCACCCCAGTGCTCGCATTGGTCGAATCCGCGCTCGGAATCGAGCAGGCCGGTGATATCGCCCGCGCCCGCGGCGTCTTCCGACTCGCCTTCGGCAGCGGCGACTATCGCCGCGACACAGGCACCAGCGCGGACGACCTCGCCATGGCCTACCCCCGCTCCAGGCTGGTGGTCGCGAGCAGAATCGGCGACCTGCCCGGACCGATCGACGGTCCCACCGTCAGCAACGGTCACACCGTGCTGCGCGAGCAGTCGGCCGTGTCCGTGTCCCTCGGGTTGACCGGGAAGCTGTGCCTGGACACCGAACAACTGCCGGTAATCAACGAGTCGATCAGCCCCACGCCCTCGGACGTGACCTGGGCGCGGGAGTTTCTCGCCGATTTCGAAGCCCGCGGCCGCGTTGTCCGCGACGGCAGCGACCCGCCCCGGCTCGGTCGGGCCGAGAAGATCACCCGCCTCGCCGACTGTTTCGGAATCTGCCGGAGCTGACCGGTCCTATCCGGTTTCGAATCCCTCTTGCAACTGGTGGGCGGCGGCGGTGCACACCGCGATCCCTTCCTGCGCGGCCGGGCTCAGCCGCCGCTCGGTCAGATGCGCGACCAGGATCCGGCGCTGCGGCGGACGGGTCGCGAGGGGAATCGACCGGACGTCGGGCCGAAGGTTGAGTACGGCCAGTCGCGGAGCAATAGCCACGCCGAGCTCGACAGCCACCATCGCCTGCACCTCACCGTAGTCGTGCGCGAAGACACTCGTGCGTGGCGTGAAACCACCTTGCTGACAGAGTTTTTCGAGGGTCTGTGCGACCGGATGATCGTCGGCGCGGACCACCCACGACTCGTCGCGCAATTCGGCGATCCGGATCGAGTCGCGGTCGGCCAGGCGGTGCCGTTCCGACACCAGTAGCACGGTCGGATCGTTCATCACGTGGTGGTACGTCAACGTGGGGTCATCCACCCGGTTCCACTCGTAGTCCCACAGCAGCGACAGTTCGGTCTCCCGGCGGCGAAGCGCATCGACCAAATACGCAAACCGGCCACTGAGCACCTTCAGCTCGACCCCCGGGTGCCGGGTCTTGAACTCCTTGACCACCAGTGGCAGCAGCGACGACCCGGCCGTGGGGAAGGTGCCGAGCGCCAGCACACCTGCACGCAGCCCTTTGATCTCCGCGAGTTCGGCATCGGCGGCCTCGAGTTCGATCAGGATGCGTTCGGTGTGCTTGACCACTGACCGCCCGGCGTCGGTCAACACGATGCCGCGCGCGTGCCGCTCGAGGAGCGGTTGCCCGGCCTCCTTCTCCAGCTTGGCGATTTGTTGGGAGACAGCCGAAGTGGTGTACCCGAGCGCCGACGCTGCCGCGGTGATCGACCCGTGCTCGGCGACCTCGCGCAGCGTGAACATCCTGGTCGTGTCCAGCACCCACCCACCTCCTGACTTTAGAGAAAGTTAACACCTGTCGATACACCCGTGATTGTAGTTGAACCGTGCGAGTGTCAGTCTGAGATGGCGGCAGTGACAGCTCAACACTCTCGGCCGCACCGTGACAGCGGCTCGCACCCGCCCCGTCGGACGGCGCTCGTCCACGGCGACGGATGTCGAGTGCCGCCACCGTATCTACTCCCCCACGCGTGAGGACACCCCTATGACTGCATACCCGAGTGACGTCCATTCGCCTGATGACCAGGCGGACGCGAGCACAGGCAACCGCCCTTCTCCGACGCGCGGCCCCCTGCACGGCATTCGCGTCCTCGACATCAGTACCGTCTACGCTGCACCGATCACTGCCATGATGCTCGGCGACTACGGCGCCGACGTCATCAAGATCGAGCACCCCGCAGGCGATCCCGCCCGCTCACACGGAGCACGCAAGGACGGCCACGGTCTGTGGTGGAAGGTGATCTCGCGCAACAAGAGATGCATCACCCTCAATCTCGGCACCGCCGAGGGTCAGCAGATGCTCCGCGACCTCGTCGTCGATGCCGATGTTCTGGTGGAAAACTTCCGCCCCGGTGTCCTCGAGAAGTGGGGGTTGGGACCGGACCCGCTCCACGACCTCAACCCCGGGTTGATCATGCTGCGGGTCACCGGCTTCGGCCAATCCGGTCCCTACGCCGAGCGCCGCGCGTTCGGGACCCTCGCCGAGGCGATGAGTGGATTCGCGCACCAAACGGGTGGCGAGGACGGTCCGCCGACGTTGCCGCCCTTCGGTCTCGCCGACGGTGTCGCCGGACTCGCCGGCGCATTCGGTGTGGTGACCGCGCTGCTGCACCGCAACGGCCCGGACAGCGACGGAAGGGGGCAGGTCATCGACCTGTCTCTGCTCGAACCGCTGCTGGGGATCCTTGGCCCCGGCCCCACCGCGTACGACCAGCTCGGCACCATCGCCGGTCGTAATGGCAACCGCTCCCCCAACAACGCCCCGCGCAACACCTATCTCACCAAGGATGGGCGGTGGGTCGCCATCTCCGCGAGCGCCACCTCCGTCGCCGCGCGCGTCATGCGCCTGGTCGGCCGCCCTGACGTCGTCGAACTACCCTGGTTCGACTCCGCCGGCGAACGCAGCCGAAACGGCGACCTTCTCGACGAGGCCGTCGCGAAATGGATCGCAGACAGGCCGCTGGACGAAGTCACGGCCGAATTCGAACGCGTGGGCGCCGCACTGGCACCGATCTACGACATCGCGCAATTGATGCACGATCCGCACGTCCTCGACCGCGACTGCATCACCACCGTCGACGACGACGACCTCGGCCCGATCAAGATGCAGAACCTCATGGTCCGCATGCTCGGAACACCCGGTGCGATCAACTTCGCCGGCCGCCGACTCGGCCAGGACAACCAACAGTTCTACAAGGAATCCCTCGACATCGACCCGTACCGACTGACCGAACTCGCCGAGAAGGGGGTCCTCTGATGGACCGCAGCTACCTGTTCGCCCCGGGCCACAACCGAAAACTCCTCGGCAAGGTGTTCGACGCCGGCGCAGACGCCGTCATCCTCGACCTCGAAGACGCGGTGCCGCCCGCCGAGAAGTCGACGGCGCGGGACAATGTCGCATTCGTCCTCACCACCCACACCGCATGGGTGCGGATCAACGCGCCCGGCACCGAACTCGCCGGAGCCGACCTCGATGCTGTCGCTTCATCGGCTCACGGCATCCGCATCCCCAAGGTCGAAACACTCGACGACATCCACTGGGTCGCGGACCGCGCCCCCGGAAGACCCCTGATCTGCGCTATCGAAACCGCGAAAGGCGTCGCCAACGCCTTTGCGATCGCCGAGCACCCCGCGGTCACGCATATCGCGCTCGGCGGTATCGACCTGCAGAAAGACCTCGGCACCGGGAAAGGGGACGCACCTATGCAGTACGTGCGCTCCCACCTCGTCGTCGCCGCACGCGCCGCCGGCATCGCCCCACCGATCGACAGCGTCTACCCGCACATCGACGACACCGACGGACTCGTCCGCCAGGCCACCCACAGCCGTGACCTCGGCCTGTTCGGCAAGTCCGCCATCCACCCCGCTCAGCTTCCGGCCATCCACACCACCTTCAGTCCGCGACAGCACGACATCGACTGGGCTCGACAAGTCATCGAGGCATTCGAGAACGCCGGCGGAGCCGCGGTGCGACTGCCCAGTGGCGAGTTCGTCGATCTCCCCGTCGCGGAACGGGCAAGGAAGATCCTGGACTGTGCGCACGCCTGACAAACCCCACCGATTCGAGCCGACCCTCCACCCGCCCTGGACCTGGCACGATGGCAGGGTGACTGAACCCAACCGCGTCCTCGTCCTCGGCTCGGGATTCGCCGGATTATGGGCCGCGCTGGGGGCGGCGCGGCGACTCGACGAACTCCACGCGGCGGGCACCGTCGATGTCACGGTGATCAGTGCGCAGCCGTTCCACGACATCCGGGTCCGCAACTACGAGGCAGACCTGAGCGCGTGCCGTATCCCGCTGAGCGATGTGCTGGACCCGGTCGACGTCGGGCACATCGCCGCCGAGGTGACTGCGATCGACACCGCCGCGCGCACCGTCACCGTCTCGGGCCGCGGGGCACAGCGCACGCAGAGGTACGACCGTCTGGTCATGGCTCTGGGCAGTCGGGTGTCGACGCCCGATATCCCCGGTCTGCGGGAATTCGGCTTCGACGTGGATACGTACGACGGCGCGATGAAGCTACAGCGCCACCTGGCCGCGCTGTCCGACCGCCGAGCGGACGTGAACGCGGCGACCGCGGTGGTGGTCGGCGCCGGCCTCACGGGCATCGAAACTGCGTCCGAGTTGCCCGGAAGGCTGGCAAAGGTGTGCGCGGGACGCAACGTCGAGCCGCGGGTGGTGCTGATCGACCACAACCCCTACGTCGGTTCCGACATGGGCTCATCGGCGCGACCGGTGATCCAAGCGGCGCTGTCCGACAACGGCGTCGAGACGTTGACCGGTGTCGGCGTCGCATCTGTCGACGAGCACGGCGTGACGCTCTCCTCCGGAGAGGTGCTGGCCGCGGGCACCGTCGTCTGGTGTGCGGGCATGCGGGCGAATCCGCTGACCGCACAGCTCGGTGGCGAGCGCGACCGGCTCGGTCGCGTGCCGGTCGACGACTACCTGCGGGTGATCGGTTCCCCCGGAGTATTCGCCGCCGGTGACGTCGCCGCGGCGCAGGTGGACGTCGACCACCTGTCGGTGATGTCGTGCCAGCACGGGCGCCCGATGGGCCGTTACGCGGGCTACAACGTCATCGGCGACCTGCTCGGGGAGCCGATGCTCCCGCTCCGGATCCCCTGGTACGCCACCATTCTCGACCTGGGACCGGCCGGCGCGGTGTACACCGAGGGGTGGGACCGCCAGGTGGTGTCGCGCGGCGCGCAAGCCAAAGCCACCAAGGTCACCATCAACACCCAGCGCATCTATCCCCCGTTGAACCGAGACCGCGGCGCGCTGCTGGCCGCCGCCGCGCCGGCGCTGCAGGCACGACCCGATCCTGGACAATGACTTTCGGGAAATCGAGGACTCGTCGCGGCCTACTGCGCCACCGCCGCAGGAAGCAATTCGTCACACGCGGCGAGCCCACCGGGAGGATGGTCCGGGAAGCCAACGGGACCGCACCGTCCACCGTTCACCGTTCACCGTTCACCGTTCACCGTTCACCGTTCACGGGATGGTGAGCGCCGGCACTGCCGGAGGGTCGGCGGGAGCCGGCGCACTGCGGTTGGCCGCGACGAGGTCCCATGCAGTCTGCCGTGGCGCCACGCCGTCCAGGATCCATTTCCCGAGCAGCAACGCGACCTTGGACAGCATCTCGGTACGCAACCGCAGGAACGAGTCCTCGGGGTCGGTGCCGACCTGACTGAGTAGTACCCACCAGGCCCAGGCGACTGCTCCGGCATTGGCAACGAAGTCGGGGACCACCGGAATGCCCCGGCCGGTGAGCACCGCCTCGGCGCGCGGGGTCGTCGCGGCATTCGCAGCTTCGATCACGACTTTCGCAGCGACCTGGTCGACGTTATCCGTCGTGATCGCATAGGAGATCGCGGCCGGGACGAGGATGTCTGCCTCAGTGGCGATCACAGCCGCGCTCGGCAGCCTCTGAACATACGAGGGGACGCGGGAGCGGTCGATCTCGCCGTAGCCGTCCCGCAGGTCGAGCAGCGCGGGAACGTCCAGGCCGTCGGGGCAATACAGCGTGCCGAGGGCGTCGGCGACAGCAATCACGCGCATACCGGCCTCGTACAGATACCAGGCCGCGCCGCCCCCCATGGTTCCGATGCCCTGGATGGCCACCGTCGTTTCGGCCTGAGTCCATCCACACGCTTGCACGGTGCCGATGCAGGCCTGCGCGACTCCGTAACCGCCGATCACATCGCCCAGCAGAAAACCACTGGGCACCGGGGCGTTCAACGCGGCCCGTACCCGGCGCAGAGTCCCCTGCGGATCCTCCGCACGGCTGATCGCCGCATGGTAGGACTGTTGAAGGCCGAGTCGCGCGAAGACGTCGTCGAGCAGATGCTGCGGCACCCCCAGATCCTCCGCGGTCACCCAGTGCGCGGCCAGCCACGGGCGCATCGCCTGACAGAACCGCTCCAGAACACCGACGGCGCGGGGGTCCTTCCGGTCGAAGTCGATGCCACCCTTCGCGCCGCCGACAGGCAAGTCGAAAACCGCGGTCTTGGCAGCCATGCCTCTGGCCAGATCCTCGACCTCCGACATCGTGCAGCCTGCCCGCATCCGAGTGCCCCCGGTTGCCAGGTCGGACACCAACGTGTGCACGACGAGGTAACCATGAGCTCCGGTGACCGGATCAGACCACGTCACACGTAACAGGGGCTCACCGCTGTGCACGGTCGCCACATCGACGTGGCGCTGCGTCGCAGTGTTCGCACGGTGGTCATACTCTCGGTGCTCGGTGGTGCGTCCGAACCCGCATTCCGTCGTCGTAGTCACCTCGATTTACCCCAATCGTCCTCAGAAAATCTTCGTCGCCACGACCACTCAGCCGATGACGCCAGAGTGCGCGCGCTGGTGACCAGGCGTCCAGTTACGAATCTTGGATGATTGCGTTCACGCTTTCTACACAGCGCAACGCGTGGTCCGGTTGGACGGTTCGGAATGGATGCCTAGGCTGGCGGCATGGAGCTGTCATTGCGCCGGTTGCGGATGCTTCGGGAGTTGCACCGCCGAGGCACCGTGACAGCCGCGGCACTGGCCTTGCACTACACCACATCCGCGGTATCGCAACAGCTCACCCAGCTCGAACGCGACGTCGGCGCAAAGCTATTCGAGCGGCGCGGTCGGCGGGTACAGCTCACCGAGATCGGTCTGCTCCTCGCCGAGCACGCTGAGGAGATCATGCGATCGGTGGACCGCGCGACGACTGCCCTCGAGCAAACGCAGGAAGGGGTCACCGCCCGATTGACCGTTGGAGTGTGGGCGTCCGTCGCGTCGAGCCTGGTGCCGAGTGCGCTGACGTTGCTGGCCGCCGAGCATCCCGGCATCGAGGTGCGAACGAGGGAGCTTGCGCCGGAAGATACCGCAGTCGCAGTGCAGGACGGCTCGCTGGACTTCTCGTTCGTGATCGACTATTCCGACTACCCGATGCAGTGGGACCCGGAGTTGACCAGAGTGGTGATCGCGGTGGAACGACTGCACGCAGCACTGCCTCCGGGAACGGTTTCCGCCAGAACCATAGCGCTGGCGGATCTCGCTGAGCATCCCTGGATCCTTGCGGGACCCAAGTCGCATTTCGGCCGCGCGGTACGCATGGCCTGTCAGCGTTGCGGCTTCGAACCCAGGATCAACCATGAGGTCGGCGAGCAGGCGACGGCACTCGCGATGGTTGCCGCGGGCCTGGGAGTCACCCTTGTCTCCGATCTCGGACTGACGCTGCGCCCGCCAGGAATGGACGTCGTCGCGCTGACCGAACCGCTCACTCGGACGATCTCCATCGCCCATCGGGGGACAGCAGCGCACCGACCGCCGCTGCAACTGGTGATCGACGCCGTGCGCGCCGCGGCGGCCGCACAGGGGCTCGCCGCGCGGTCGCCGTACCCGTAGCCGTAGGCGACACACGTTTTACCGGACATGAACGGTTACACCAGTAGAGGCACTTCCGGCAGGATCACACTGAACTGGAGACGTCCAGGTCCCCCCGGACAGCGCCGGGGACAACCGTCGGATGAATGATCCCTATCCGCACTCGCACCGCCGCCGGATTGCGATGCAGTGCAAGTCAACTCCTGCACGAGGCCTCTCGCGGATAAGTGTCCCGGAATCGACCGAACGAGAGATGAGCCGAATCAGTGCATAACCATGCGGTGGCTGATTTTGTTGGGAAATGCGTGGGTGAGGATGTGCCCGGATCGCTCGGAGCAGCCACTGGCGAAACCGATTTGCGGTTGCTCCGGTCGCACGTCGCACTCACACCTCGCACGACCTCGAACGACTATCCGCGGAAAGGGTATACCGTCGAGGTGAGAGTCCAGAGATGAGGCCACGGTGAGTACAACCGATGACAAGAGACGAGACGTCCTCGACGAGCACACGCTACGCATGGGCGCGGGCTTCAAAGAGAAGGACCGCGCGCACGTGCGAGAGGTGTTGTCGGCGCTCGCACCGCACCTCGGGCGTTGGGACCCCAGCGATGTGGACGTGGAAATCTCGGTGAAAGACCGGGGCGGCAAAGAACAGCGAGTCACGTTACGCACGACGCTCCCCGGCCTTCCGCCGCTAGTGGCGGCCGCCACCGATCCCCACCTGGTTCAGGCTCTCGGCGCAGCGAAGCATGAGCTGATCCGGCAGATCGAAGACCAGAAGTCGGCACGGGAACCAAAGAACAACCGACAGCTCAGGAACAAGACAATCCGACATCTCGGTGCCCTTCGGACGCCACACACGGACACTCCGTGACCGCCGGCGTCGGCGCACCGGGCGGCCCCACGAAGAGGTCCAACGTGACCGTCCTTCTGCTTCGGCAACACGGCACCGTTCTTCGTCACCGGGAGCGCGACCGTGACGTGACCCGACCCGCGCAGTCCAGCTCGTTGCCGTAGACGAGCCGTGCACTCCCCGTCGAACACCCACCGAAGGACCGTCACCGCCGCAGTTCCGCCACCCTTCCCAGCCGCCCCAGTTTGTGCGGGGTTGCTGATCGCGTAGTGCGGGTGATCCGGCCGTCCTCGACCAGCAGACTCATTGCGGCGGCTGCGCGATCGAAGTCGAATCGGGCGCCCGGTTACACCCGCGAGTGCAGGTCTGCGGCGAGTTGCGTCACGGTTCCCGTGGCGCAACTACGGTTGTCGCCGACGCCGCCGACGGCGCCTCGTTTCGCCCATCCGACGACATACAGTCCGTCGAGCGGCTCGCCCGTCTCGAGAGAGATCACTCGTCCTCGGCGGTTAGGCACGACCCCCCGCTCGTCCACGGGGATGCCGTCGATCTGCTTCGTCGTGAATCCGGTGGCGCATATCGCGGAGTCCGCGAGAAAGGTCCGACCGGTCGTCGTGGTGACGGCGACGCCGCCGGCCACTGCCTTCCCGAGACCGGTCACTTCCTGTCCGAAGGACAACACAACGCGCAGCCTGCCAGCGTCGGTGGGGGTCGGGCCGTCTCCCGCGCAAATGTCGGCAGCGGGCAGGGCGGAAATGTCACGTAGAAGCGGGGCATCGGCACCGGCGCTCGGGGGACGGCCGGAACGGTCGATCAGCACCTCGGCGTTCTCGAGGTCCAGAAGCTCGTAGAACGCCGACGGTGTGAAGGAGGCGCGATCCGGGGCCGATCGCGACAACACCACCACCTCCGTCACCGCTCGAGCGGCGGCACCTCGGTCGCGTGTCCTGGCCATCCATCGGATGACATCGAAGGCGACGTTTCCCGCCCCGATCACGAGGGATCGCGGTCCCAGCGGCCCGCGCGGGCGAAAGCCGGACGCCCCAGAGTTCTCGGCCACCAGAAGGTCGATGGCCTCATAGACACACTCGCCGCGATCCGCAGTCGCGGGTCCGAGTCGCCTCGGCTGCGAAGCGCCACACGCGAGCACTATGGCGTCGAATCTGGTCCGGAGGTCTTCGACCGAGACATCCACACCGACTTCCGTGTTGTGGATGATTGTGACGCGATCGTCGTTGAAGGGCACGTCGAAGAGCCGCATCATGTCGCGAACGCCGACGTGGTCCCGGGAGACGCCCCGGCGCAGTAGGCCCCCGATCTCGCCGTGTTGCTCGAAGACGGTGACGCGTACCGAGGTCGATCGTCGAAGGAGTTCACGAATGGTGTACATCGCCGCCGGCCCGGATCCAACGACGGCAATCTTCAGCCTGTCGCTGGGTTTGCCCAGCGGTTGCTCGAAGCGGATCCGTCGCGACCGGGGCCGGGACTTGGCGGGAGCCTGCTCGAAGAACTCCGCATTGCGGGCCGCGTAGGGCCGTTCGGTGACGGTCAACATCCACTCGGGTTTGATGGCAGACGCCGGGCAGGCCTCGACGCAGGCGGTGCAATCGATACACGAGCGCGGGTCGATGTACAGCGTCTCGGCCGACTCGAAACCCGCTTCGCCGGGGGCAGGGTGAATGCAATTCTGCGGGCACACCCGCACGCACGAGGCATCCTTACAACAATGCCCCAGGACAACGTGGGTCACAACGACTCCTGCTCGCTCAGAGAAGATTCGATTTTCGGTAGATCCATCGCGCGCCGAAATTCAGCAGCCCTTCTCTGCTCAGGAATTCGATAAACGGTTCTGCGGCCCTGCGGAACATTATCCGGTGGTGTTCGTTTTCATCTATTTCCGGCCCTACGACCTTCCAATCCAGGCCGAGATCCTCGTACATTCGACGATTGATCAGGCTCTTCGCGACGAGGTGCGTTCCCATCGCAATGATCAGGGTGCTGATAAACCGTCGGACGCGCGAAATCGTGGTCAACCGAGTCCGGATTTTCTGACGCGCGTACGCCATGTGCCGGGATTCCTCGACAACATGGATATAGCAAGCCCTGCGGACGGGCGCGGCGACGTCTTCGCTCGCCATCCAGTCACGTTGCATGACATCGAAGATCTCTTCGCCGGCCAGTACGATTCCGTACGCCACCTCGTCCCACGCGATGGTCCTGAACAGCCATCCGAAAAAGTCCAGTGAGCGGTCACGTCGATAGAAGTGCGATCCGATGCTGTCGATGACGTTGACGAACATCAACGAGTGCAGGTTCTCGTCGGCGCATTCGTTGAACAGAAACTTGACGTCCGAGCGAGCGGGGTCCGCACTGTGGCTGGCCCGCAGCAATGCCACCTGCAATCCCACCTCCAGCCAGATTCCGACACCCAGGAACTGCGCGACCTCGCTTCTGGTGAGCCGGACGCGCTCCGACTCGGTCATGGAGTCCCACGTAGCGGTGCCGAAGAGAGGCGACCACTCGGGTGTCATCCCGTGAAATTCGGCGCCATCTGAATCGGGTTGGCAAACCAGGGGGTCCCGGGGATCGAATGAGAGGCGCTTAGCCGATTCCAAGAGAGTATCGAATATCGCATCGCTTCCGGATGTCGTCATCCTTTCTCTACTCCTATATCCTGTTTCACTCGAATCTCGAATCGATTAGAGAGCAATTGTGTTTATCCCGGGTGCCAAAACTCACCCTTGCGCTCTGCCTCACCTGTGTTCCGCCCGGCACATTAGTCGGTTACGGAAGCAATCGCAGAACTTGCAGCGTACCTCGTCAACGACTCGACGATCAGGTCGCCGCATCCACTGAATTGATCTTGAATGTCTCGGCGTTTTCATGAGAATTCAAGTAACACGCAGTTGTTGTGGGGAACCGTGGCCGATCACGAGGCGAAACCCTGCGCAAGGATTTCCTCGAGCCACTCGGCGTCACGCAGAACCCGGGTCTGACGACCGTCTCCGCCGCAACTCGCTGCGCAGGGCTACCAGCAGGTCCCGAACTCCGATGGTGGGCGGGAGCCGCGGGGGGTCCTGACGACGAGCCCGCGAGCCCCGATGGAGGCGCAGGCAAAGTCGGTGATGGTGGACAAGCCGGCGGAGGAGGCTCCGGTTGCCCCCGCGCCCGCCTCGGTTGGCGCTGCGCTGGCGGCCGATCAGGACGAGTGGGACGACGACGCGTGGTGACTGCGGTCAGCCGGTGATCTCGCTGCCCGGCCATCCTCGTGGAGCCGGGCAACAGCCTCGAGGCGCGTTGCACCGTTCAGGTTGCCCAATCCTCAGATCCGGCGCATCACCGATACCACCTTGCCCAGCACGACTGCGTCGTCACCGTCAATCACGGCGTAGGCAGAATTACGGGGCTCGAGGAAGACGTGGCCATCGCGGCGCCGGAGCACCTTCACCGTGGCCTCGCCATCAATCATCGCGGCGACGATCTCGCCGGAATGGGCTTCGTCCTGGCGGCGCACCACGACGACATCGCCATCGCAGATCGCGGCGTCAATCATCGACTCGCCGCGCACCCGCAGCCCGAAGACGGTGCCGGAGCCGACGAGCTCGCGAGGGAGCGTCAGCATCTCATCGGCGTGCTCCTCCGCCAGGATCGGTGCGCCGGCTGCGATGTCGCCGACTACCGGGACCGTCACATTGTTTTCGGACGAGCGGCCTTGCTTCGCCTCGGAGAGGAACGGGCGCACGTCCAATTGCCGAGCCATTGCCGTGCCCCTTCGGAGAAAGCCCTTTTCCTCGAGGCTCTTCAGATGCTTGGACACCGACGACGTCGACCGCAGGCCCACCGCGTCCCCGATCTGTCGGGTGCTCGGCGTGCATCCGTGTGCAGCCACCCAGTCCCGGATCGTTGCCAGAATCCGCTGCTGGCGCGATGGCAGAGTGGAGGCGTCGAGGCCACCGAACATGTCGAGATCGTCGTAATCGGTCACCGAAGAATGGTAGGGGGTGACGACAGCCCCCTCGAGCACGGTGTAGGCGTGCGGACCAGGAGCGGGGTCTCCCGGCTGTGGCGCAAGATGGCCCCGCCCGTCCCACCTCGCTGAAATGCGGACTCGGTCGAGGCACTCCAGGCCGTTAGTGGCTCGACATCTCAGACGGGGACGGCGGACTTGCCGATTTCGACCTCCCGCAGGCGACGGTCGCGCAGTCGTGTCGCAGATCGCGGCGGAAGGTATCAACGCGGTATCCGCAGCCATTCACGGGTTGACCAGAACACGCCGCGTGACGGCACTCGCGTGCCGCGAGTTCGCGTCGTCCTGCTCAACGCTTGCGGCGGCTGGCGCGTACCTCGAGCTTCTGCGGGTATGGGTCCGCCGGGATCCGCTTTGCCGGGTGGTCCGTCCAGGCAGTCACCTTGCTCTCACGGGCCAAACGCTGCCGGCACCGATCCCCGGAACCCGGACCGCGGGGATCAACTCAGCGGAGCCCCGAAGACACCCGCACGTCCCAGGCGCTCCCCTGCTCGCGATCGAGTACCGTGACCGCCTTGTTCTTCAGCCCGAAGATGTAGACCAGCAAGCTGACCCCGATCACGACCGTCACGTAGAAGATGAACCAGCCCACGTGACCGGCCGACTTGGACGCCTGGAAAAGCACCGGCGCCGTACCGCCGAAGACGGAGTTCGCGAGCGCATAGCCCAGACCCACGCCCAAGGCGCGGATGTCGGCCGGGAACAGCTCCGCCTTCACGATCGCGTTGATCGAGGTGTACCCGGTGAGGATGACGTAGCCGACGGCGAGCAACGCGAACGCCATCAGCGGCGAGGTGGTTTGCGGGAGGTAGGTGAGCAGGACGTAGGTGTAGACAACGCCACCAACGCCGAAGAAGATCAGGAGGGGCTTGCGACCGACGCGGTCGCTGATGATGCCGCCGACCGGCTGGAGCAGCAGCAGGAAGATCAGTGACAGCAGGTTGATCCACGTCGCCGTCAGCGCCCGGTCGGCCCCGAAGGTGGACTTCACAATCGCCGGCGCGTTGACACTGTAGGTGTAGAACGCGACCGTGCCACCCGCGGTAATGAGGAACACCAGCAGCAGCGGACGCCAGTGTTTGGTGAACAACGCCGTCAAGGACCCCGCCGTTCGGTCCTCACCCGCACGGATGGCCTTCAGATGCGACTCGCTGAGCGACTCGTCCATCGAACGCCGAATCCACAGCACGACCAGGGCGGCGATGCCGCCGATGAAGAAGCCGATCCGCCATCCCCAATCGTTCAACGCCTCGACATCGAGAACGCTGAGCGCGATCAGGAGCGTGAACTGCGCGAGTACGTGACCGCCCACGAGGGTGACGTACTGGAAAGACGACAAGAAGCCGCGCCGATTCGCGGTCGCCGCTTCGGACATGTACGTCGCCGAGGTGCCGTACTCCCCACCCGTGGCGAATCCCTGGACAAGCCGAGCGAGGACCAAAATCACCGCCGCCCAATACCCGATGACTTCGCGTGTCGGCATGACCGCCACCACGAAGGAGCACGATGACATGATGGTGATGCTGAGCATCAGGGCCGCCTTGCGGCCACGACGGTCGGCGAACCGGCCGAAGAACCAGGACCCCACCGGTCGCATGACGAAAGTGACCGCGAAGATCGCATAGATGTACAGCGTGGAGTTGGCGTCGTTCTCGTCGAAGAATTGCGCCTCGAAATACGTGGCGAAGACCGTGTAGATGTACACGTCATACCACTCGACGAGGTTTCCTGCCGAACCCTTCATCGTGTTGAGCACCGCCCGCCGGGTGCTCGTCGGAGCGCGGGTTGGACCGGACGGAGTCGCGTCATCGCTCATCCGTCGACGATAGCGGATCGCCCTCCCACACCTGGGCGAGTCACCCAGGGGCGGTGTCAATTCGCTGCCCGGGTCGTCACCACGCAATCAGCACACCGGAAGGATCATGGCTTCCAACTGGAAAGTCTTCGACCAGAACCCGCGCGCCGCAGAATCGGCCGAGGTCGGCTCGACGATTTCACCTCGACATCGCCAAGCCCGAGACGACGGCGTCCGCGCCCGCATACCCGCCGGGACACCGGTCGCCGAAGAACTGCGCCCCTCCACGCGAAATCAAACACCAAAACACGAAATGTGATAACCGCAAGCACTATTCGAACATAGATGAGCTTTATTGTGCCCAAATGCTGAAACTACCTACAGAACAAGGTGATACCGCGCCACGGCGCCGACACCCCACATCACAAACCGGGGACATGCCATCACACCAGGTCACAGCACCATCACACCCGAACCGGCCCTATTGCGATCCCGCACCCCGTCGCACGGGCCCCCAGGTCCTCGCACATGCACTCGCTGTTGCGGGCACACCCAGACGCCTGTCCGTGTCGGGCTGATGGACCGTTCCCGAGGCCCGCGGGACGCGTGTCACCAGACCAGTTCAGATGGTTTTTCGACGCGGATCCTGCAGTCCATCGTCCAGGTGAGGGGTATCCGCGGGGAGCGACCTCCGGTGCACGTGGCGTGCCGCACCAGTCGTGGTTGCTGCGGCAATCGGCGACGGTAGCTCCTCGCACGCGACCGATCGGTAGAACACACCATTGCGGGTGACATGCGTCAGGTCACCAGAATTTTCACGAGTTCGGCTGTCGCAGTACAGGCTTGTCGATCTGTTCGCGAAGGATGTCGCCATGACCTGCGTGCCTGGCGAACTCTTGGATCATCAGAAGCAGTGTCCATCGCATGCTGACGTTTCCCTCGCGGGGATTGTCCTTGTGATCATCGAGATCGAAGCGGGACGCGATCGCACGTGATCGTTGGCTTGCTCGCTCGAACTCAGCGATCACATCTGCCAGCGACTCGTCGTCGGCGACGGCGAAGGTGCCCTCGTCGCGGCGCGAGTATCCATCGCATTCGGATTCGTCGAGTCCTGCCCAGAACCGTTGGAACCAGATCCGTTCCGCGGCAGCGGCATGCTTGATCAACGAGATCGGTGTCGTCAGCGATGCGACGAGTCGCCGGCGAGCGTCGGTATCAGAGAGGCCGCGGGCAGTCTCGATCAATGCCTCACGGTTACGGTCGAGCATGTCCTCGATGATCGATCGCTCCGTGCCGGTAGCAATTGCATTGGTGGCCATACGCTTTCACACCATCCTGTCGTGTAGTTGGTCAAGGACCGTCCGCAATGTAACGGTCGGGCCGGGTTACGCAAGACGGCGATCCATTTCGGGAGAGGAGCGAAACGTCCGGCGCCGAGAAGGGGAACGAGCATTTGATGCGCTTGCCGTCAGGGACTGCGGCCTCCGGAGTGCCGCAAGAACGGGCCGGCGTCAACACCGCAGCCCGGGCGTTCGGGGGACTGCCCTGCACAGACTATCGCACAGTTGAAACAGTCGTCTTCTGAAACTGATGGAAACTGTCGGATTCAGAAGTCGGGTGCACGGGTTTCCGATGCCCGTGATCAGAAGTCCTGGGCATCCTCGGCATCGGATCCACAGCACCGGTTTCAGGTCCGGTACGAGGACAACCAGGATCTCGGTATCCCGCGTCCACAACCTCCCATCGCAGCGAAGATTCACCGCCGCGCCACATCACGGACGACACCCTCATCGCAGGTCGGCCGCCATGGGCGAGCGGGCTCGGGTTACCTCAGACGGGCCCGCACGACCGTGACCGCAAGTTGGACGCGGTTGTCGCTTCCGGTCTTGGCCATCGCGCTGGCCACGTGCGTCTTCACGGTGGTGATACCCATCCGCAGGCGGCCGGAGATTTCCGCGTTGGACAGGCCTTCCCCGACCAAGATCGCGGTTTCGCGCTCACACGGAGTCAGTCCGACCAGCGAATCTGGTTCGGACGCAGGGTCGGCCACACGACGCGCGGTGACGGCAGCAGTTACGACGCGGAGGAGAAGATGGGGGCTGAACGGGCTGTCGCCGTCGCGGCGCGGCGAATCGACTCCAGCAGCAGATCCGGCGCCGCGCTCTTCGCGAGGAAAGCGCAAGCGCGCGGTCGCGGAGCACTCACGCGACCAGGAACTGCCTACCGGATGAAACGAGTTACCACATCTCAAGCGCCACCGCCGCCCTCACCGCGCGCTGCCATCGCACGTGGATCGAGGGCCGGACCGCGGCCAGACGGGAGAAGCGTTCCCCTGCGCCCCAAACATTTCAAGCAGCAGGAATGCACGGCTCTGCGAAGTGCGTCAGACTGCGGTATCTCGCCGCAATCGGGTGTTCTCCGCCCGCAGCCGCGCAAACTCTTCCGCTTCGGCCTCTTCAGTGGTTCACGATGGGCGTGAACACCCAAATCCACTGCACCGCGATACTATTCAAAAACAACCCAACCGCCCCTCACACGACCAAGCTGCCCGCGACGCTGTTCTCGCCGCCACGACGCAGGCACTCGACGCAAGCGATTGTCGAGGACCAATGGCGCGTCGAGAGCCCCGGCACACGACAAACACCGTCGGCCAGACCCTGTTCACCGATATCCCAGCCACTCGGCCCTCCTCGAAACAGTTCTGCGCGAAGCCATCGTCTATCCGGGACTCGACACGACTCAGGGCGGGAACGTCGCTGATCGTGAACGCCCGCGCATCCAGATCCTCCAGGGCAGAGACCATCACCGGACTCGGCTCGCTCAGCCACTCGCCGTCACACGTGCACCTGTCAACCTGATCGGGCTTGGCCGGATTCCGAACCGCCACATCCAGCATCTCGCCCGGCGCCACATCCACACTCGTCACCTGCACGTCGGCAACCCCGTACCGGACAGCGAGCGCCGCCAACCCGTCACGGACCCATAGAGCGAACCGACCGCCACGGTGAACGGTTCTCAGCCATCCGCCGAGTCGGGCACAGACTGCCCGGTGTGGCGATTGTGAACCAGTCGTCCCCGTCCCTCGTTATAACCAATGAGGGGTCCGCATCGACCCCACCCCCAGACAAGGGAGCGACCTGACATGCCGTCCGACGACCGTAACCAGCAGCAGAGCCTGCGGAGCGCCCAGCCAACACTTCCGCGCCGTACAGTTCTCGTCGGTATCGGGGCTGCGGCAGCCGCCTTGGCCGCCGGCAGCGCGCTGTTCCGCAGAACCCGCGCCTCGGCTGCGCCCGGCGCCAGCGCCAGGCCAGCCACGAATCCCGCGAGTGCAGCCGTGCCGACCGGCGAGGTTCCCGTCGGTGGCGGCGCGGTGCTCGGCGATGTTGTCGTCACACAGCCCACCGGTGGTGACTTCCGCGGGTTCTCGTCGACATGCACACACGCGGGATGCACCGTCTCCGACGTCTCCGGCGGCACCATCAATTGCCCGTGCCATGGCAGCAAGTTCAATCTCGACGGGACTGTGCGCACCGGTCCGGCGTCCGCTCCGCTCGCACCACGAAACGTCTCCGTTCAGGGTGACTCGGTCGTGGTCGGCTGAGGTATGTGACAGCGCCGTCGGTGGCCACGCTGATGCGGGCGACTGACTCGTCGTGCGACAGAAACGACGAGCGCGTACCTGTCATTGCTGTCGCCACGGAGGAGCTGTCATGAGCGGCGATCAGTATCTCGGCGCGGAGCTACGCGCCACCTCTACCCAAGTTTCCAATTCGACGCGGCGACCGCGAAGGTCCGACCGCTCGTCGCGGAAATCAACCACCTCCACGATGCGAAGCACGACCCGTGGGGTGTCAGCTCCTGGTGGCTCACCGGGGGGCCGTCGCCTGCCGACCTCGCCACTGTGGAGGGGACGACGAGGGGGCCCGGGCAGGGTCACCGGGATCGGTTCACCGGTGAGGAAGTGCCAAAATTCCGACCGACCCTCCCCCTTGCCCTGATCGAGCAGGGTCGATTCCATGTCGGGGGCCTGCACGAATCCGACGTCGGTGAAGAATTCCGGCGCCCAGCGAGCCGCGACGGAGGCCTCGTCGGTCAGTCCCATCAGGTGCATTCCGGCGGGGTTGAGAGAGCAGGCGACCGGTGTCGTAGTCGGCGATTGCGACCGGGTTCTGGGCGTACTCGATCACCGACAGCAGCATGCGGGCTTCCGTTGCATCCGGTTTCCTCCCGGTCATCCTTCCCCTGCGTCGATGAAGGGCGCCGCCATGGTGTCGACCAGCTCAGGTCGAGCCTTCGCAGTGCTTGTAATGATTCGAGTGAACACCGAAGAGGTTCGACCAGTCGACCACCCCCAGAGCCGTGCAGCGTGCGGCGTGCGTATGCCGGTGTTCCGACGAGGTCACCGAGCATTGCTTGATGGTGATCTTGGCCAAAGGACTCTTCATCGGAGCACACGTTGGGGCACCACCTGAAGCCGATCCGTCGTTCTCGGCGCAGCGCCCGGCTACGGGACCAGGCAGATGAAACTCGCGAGCGTGACGACCATTGCACTATCCCCCACACCCACCGTGGGTGACATCCGGATGATGCCGGGCCTGCTCGTTGAGGTCGAAGACCCTCTCGGCCTGGGCCAGGTCCGCATGAACCAGGGCGCCGGTAGCCACGTCGATGACCTCACCCGCGTGGTGACACATCAACGCCAACCGGTCGGTCAAGGTATCGAGCCGTTCGTGAAACGCTGTCCGTATACGACTCGTCAACGGGCACGTGCTTGACGATCTGCTCCCACTCGACGGCCTCGACATCCAACGATCCTGTAGCCCTTTTCGACCTCGGGCGTTAGCAGAGCCCCGTAGACAATCGAAAAGGCGATCCGAAGTTGGTGTGTCAACCATCCAGCATGCACTCTTCGTTCAGGTTGGATCCCGTGTGCGGCGCGAGTACGTCGGAATAAGATTAAGGCGCAAGCCGGGCGATTTCGGCGCCGTCGCGCCAATTCCCGCAGCGGCGAGCGCGAGTGGGCAGTTCCGGCGACCCGGCCGAGCCCCCCGCCTCGTTCGCTGATGGGAGGCGGTAGAGGCGGTCACCGTCGAGGGCCCGCCGATGATGGCCACAGTCGAAAGGCCAGCTGATGAAGGCACTGATCTACCACGGTCCCGGCCGGAAGGCGTGGGAGGATGTCCCCGACGCCACCATTGAGAAGCCGACGGACGTGGTGGTCAAGATCGAGACCACCACCATCTGCGGCACCGACCTGCACATCCTCAACGGCGACGTGCCCGCGGTGCAGGACGGGCGCATCCTCGGCCACGAGGGCGTCGGGACGATCACCGAGGTCGGCTCGGCGGTCACCTCGTTACAGGTAGGCGACCGGGTCATTATCTCCTGCATTTCCGCGTGCGGGCACTGCGACATGTGCAAGCAGCGGGTGTTCTCGCACTGCCTGGCCGACGAGGGCGCGTCCGGCATCGGCTGGATCTTCGGGCACCTGATCAACGGCACGCAGGCCGAATACGTCCGAGTGCCCTTCGCCGAGACGTCGGTGTATCCGCTGCCTGCCGGGGTGACACCGCAGGAGGGTGCGATGCTGTCCGACATTCTGCCGACCGGTCACGAGATCGGCGTGCAGTACGGGCACGTCAAGGTCGGTGACGTCGTGGTGGTCGTCGGCGCGGGGCCGGTGGGGCTGGCCGCGATCATGACCTCGCGCCTCTACGGCCCGTCGAAGGTGATCGCCGTCGACCTCGACGCGAACCGGGTGGAACAGGCGAAGCGATTCGGCGCCACACACGGTGTGCTGTCCAGTGACGAGGACTGGAAGGACCAGGTGATGGCGTTGACCGACGGGCTCGGCGTCGACGTCGCCATCGAGGCGGTGGGGATACCGGCGACCTTCCAGATGTGTCTGGATGTCGTCCGCCCCGCCGGGCACGTCGCCAACGTCGGCGTGCACGGCACCGGCGTGCAACTGCCGCTCGACACGCTGTGGATCTCGAACATCAACATCGCGATGGGCCTGGTGAACACCGACACCACCGCGACGCTGCTGAAGATGGTCGCCGAACACACCCTGCCCGCCGACCTGTTCGTGAGCCACACCTTCGACCTCGGCGACATCCAGAAGGCCTACGACGTGTTCGGCCGGGCCGCCGAAACGCAGGCGCTCAAGGTCGTGCTCAACGCCTGACACCGAGTCGGCGCCACACGCCAGATCCGCCGCAGTCCGACACTCGGAGTATCCCGATAGGACTGGGTGACTGCAGTGACGACGACCGCCGCGAAGACCACCTGGCGTTCCGCCGATGTGACCCCGTTGAGCGACGAGACGCTGGCTCAGTTGGACAGGTGGTGGCGCGCACCCCCCCCGCGCGCGACGAGCGCAGAGAGCGCCGTCGCCGGGCAGGAAGGCCCAATCTTTCCCAGCGACAACGGGACACCGTACGCGTCGAAGGAGTCCGCCCACGTGTACCGGGAGTTGGGTGCGCTCCGTTCGCGCGGAACCGCCGGAACATGACAATGCGTTAGCGACATCGCCGGCATCCACACTTCAGCGGCAACCTCATCCAACCGCTCGACCACCGGCGTCTTGTTCGTGGAGCCGTAGTCCATCACCACGTTCACGTCGAGGCCGGCGCGGGGTAGGTGTGCCGTCCACACAGCTACTCCGAAGGCGAACGCCGCACGTTCGAGAAGGGAGTTTGCCACATGGCCGGGTCGACAACCGGAAACCGGCGGCCGGTCACGTGGGTGGGAACGAGTCGGATGAAAAGGTTCTTCGCCCCGGCCTGCCACGGAAAGAGCGGCAAATCCACGGTGTCCATCAACTCGTCGACTTCACGGATCCCCTCCGCACGGCCCTTGATCACCACGCTCCACGCTTCGCGCGACGGAGCCTCGTAGCCGTCGACTTCCAGCGCAACCGGCGCATCTGACAGCGCAGCGGACACCTTGGTGCCTCTTCCGGATCGAAACACGAGGGTTCCATGATCGACCGCATAATTGAGGGGAAAGATATCCGGGTGGTCGTCCACCCACACAGCGAGACGGCCAACACTCTCGGTACGAAGCAGCGCCCAACATTCGTTGACAGCGAGTTCCCTGAGACTTGGCTCATTGCTTCCCATTGTCTTTGCCTCCTGTCGTCGCATCAGGTCCGGTGCTCGTTCACGTTCCGCGCAACGATCCACCTCCACGGATCATCGTCGTTGTCTCGGCTCTACGCGACGTATCTGCCCCAATCCACTGTCGGACAAATAGCGGGTGTCGTGGCCTCGACCAGCGCGTGGTGCGTGCCCGACCGGACCGAAACCCGATTCGGCGCCCAACTCGTGCAACTCGGCGGCGCCCGACGTGTGCCTCCCAGAATCGAACGCGGCCGAGTCTGATCGGTAGCGCCGCGCTATTGCCAATGGCGCCAACGCAGTGATCACGGGCGGGCCACCCTGCAAGCTCACATTGCACACAAAGCACGACGTCCACGCGAATTTGCCCACCTCGACCGATCGCGGACTCGAGGTGGGCACCGCGTCGTCGCGGTACCAACCCCGCTCGATCAGCGATACCCCGTGCGCAGGTCGGTGTGTTGTACCGGCGTCCTTCTCCGCATGCCGACGATCCTCGGGTCCCAATCCCATCACATGCTGGTACGGCTGCCCCGCGCGAGACACCGCAATGCCCGCGCCCAGGAAATCCCCCCTTTCGAATGAACAGAATACTTTCTGGCGCAATCCAATTGGAAGATCACTCCCGCTTCGATCATTCTTCAGAGCGCGGATCGCACCCTCGAGGTACTGGCGGCTCGGCGTACGGAAGTCATCGAGAACCACCGCCCGTCCCCAGCCTCGGTGATATACCGCCTGGCCCGGACGACCTGAACCAACCGCACCCCGAGTCCGCGATCCGCGGCAGCAATGCGCCTCCATCACCGGCGCATCATGAAGCCAGTCACGCTGTCGCATGTGCCACCCTCGAAGGCGGTTAGCCCTTCCAGGACGTGAGGTAGGAGCCTGGCCGCAGGACGAATGCTGCGTGGTCGGTTTCGTCGGTCTCGTGAAAGGACGCACGATATGTGCACGTTTGCGGAACTACGACAGATAACACGCCTCAGCAGGCGCGACTCCGCTCCTCCCTGGTCGTTCGACTGGGTCGAAGATCTCCGGTCCGATGCCCTCGCCCGAATGATCACCGAGCGTGAAGAAGATCTCGAATCACTTGTTCCACAGATGAAGTCGGACGCCGCGACGGATCAACCGCCGGACCGATTCACGGGGCTGTTCGATCACGCTCTCAGACTGGCCGGGCAGCGGACGCTACTCACCGAAGAGCAGATCCGGCGCGGCATGCTCGCGGAACAACCTCATCGGCATGGTCGCCACCCCGTCCTGGATGTGCTCCACGCGGGTGATACTCGCCGATCGGATCGTCGAAGACCTGCAGTACGGGTGCGCAGCGCCACACGGAAGACGAGAGCGACTGAACTCACTTCTCTGGCTGCGACCCCCGCGCGGCCACGTCCATCTCCGTATTACTTGACCAATCCGATCCGGCCGAAGTGGACGTCGGTCAACGCATTGTGGGCGGGTTGTTCCCGTTCTGGCTCCATCGCACGGAAGCATGCCGACTCATGCCCTTGCGAACAACGAACCGAGCGCGCCAGCGAGCATGCGCATCAGTTCCTCGTCGTCGGATGCACACGTCACGCATCTGCGCCTCGCACACCTTCGCGTTCGTCGAGCCGGGGCCCAACTCGAATGCCGAGGTATTCCTTCGTGGTCGGTCGCAGTGAAGCAGTCGCCGCCGATGACCGTAATTACTTGCTGCTCCAGGGCCCCGGCAACCGATATAGGGCCTCCGCACGCGTGGAGCGACACTGAGCGCCCTGTCCCGGCCGCAGGGAGAGGCATCACTGCCCAACGTTCAGACAACGACGGTCACCAGGTGCCATAATCAGACATGGGATACGGCACGGATGAAGCAGCCGAGCAACCGATCACCGAACTGGACTCGGAGACGAGCTGGCAGTTGCTCAGCTCGGGCGCCTTGGGGCGGCTCGCCTCGAGCGTGTCCGGGCGGGTCGACATCTTTCCCGTCAACTACGTCGTCCACGAAGGCAAGGTGTACTTCCGAACTGCGGAGGGATCCAAGCTCGTCGAGCTCACCATCCACCGGGACGTCGCCTTCGAGGTGGACGAAATAGCCGAGAAATCGGGCTGGAGCGTTATCGTCCACGGCACCGCGCGGCGCCTGCAAAAGCTCAGCGAGGTCGCCGCAGCCGACGAGTTGCCTTTGCGGTCATGGCTGGCCACCCCCAAGTTCAATTACGTCGAGATCACACCCACCGAAATCACCGGTCGCCGCCTCATCTTCAGCGACGAACCGGAACGCTGAACCCCCAAGCTGCCTCTGCTCTCCTCCGGGCCGCCCCCCCAAACAACCCTGCAGTGACGACCACGGTGCCAAGTACGCGGCCGCGAGCGCGAAGAGGGATGGGATAGGGCGCCAGGCACTTCTGTATGAGGCGCCGGAGAGTTGGATGGGATCGGACCGCGTTCCCTGTTGGAGAAGTACGTACTCGGTGAGGCAAGACGCCATGGACCACATCGCCGCCGCACCTCCCGACGCGGCCGCCTCGCCCGCCACGAAACCGACGTCGTAAGCCAGGACCGCGACCATCGCGCCGGACAACAACGCGGCAACCTCAACGCCGATCCCAACCCCATCGACAGACGTGACTGGCGGCACCCATTCGGCCACCGCCCAGACGGCACCGCACCCAGCCCCACCCCCTGCCGCCAAACTGAGGCACGGTTGCGGAAACTCCGGCACCCGGTGGTGAACAGTTTGCTCGGGTTCTCTGACGGGCCGATGTATTCGCTGTTGTACGAGTGCAAGCTCGGGCCGGTAACGTATTTTCTCGTGAACGGGCTCCCTACCACGCTCGATGCCGATTGTCGGTGTCTGGTGATGGCGCCCAGACCGTGAAAACTGCGAAGCCGCACGTTCGGCACCCTCATCAGCAGGCCGCGGTCGACAGCGTCATCGAAATGCGCGGATTGTCGAAACGCTTCGGTGGTCTCATCGCCGTCGACGCGCTCGACCTCGACGTCCATCGGGGTGAGGTCTTCGGGTATCTCGGCCCCAACGGGTCGGGGAAAAGCACGACGATCCGCATGCTGTTCGACTTCATCCGACCGTCCGCCGGAACTTACACCGTCCTCGGTGGCAGCGGCGCCGACCCGGCGATCCGCCGCCGGCTCGGCTACATCCCCGGCGAGCTCCAGTTCGACCCCAGATACACGACGGCAGACCTGATCGCGTTCTACGGCCGCCTACGCGGTGGAGTCGACACGACCTACGTCGACGAGCTTCTCGAACGCTTCGACCTCGATCCAGTGCGCCCGATCGGACAACTCTCCACGGGCAACCGCCGCAAGACCGCAATCGTGCAGGCGTTCATGCATCGTCCGGAGCTGTTGATCCTGGACGAACCCACGGCGGGTCTCGACCCATTGCTGCAACACGAGTTCCACCAGCTGATCGGCGACGTCAAACGCGACGGCGCGACGGTGTTCCTGTCCTCCCACGTCCTGCCCGAGGTGGAAGCGCTCGCCGACCGCGTCGGGATCTTGAGGAAGGGCCAGCTCGTCACGGTGGCGGCCATCGACCAGCTCCAGCGCCAAGCCCGCCAGCACGTCGACCTGTACGTTGCCCGCGAAGCAAGCGCCGAGCCGTTCGAGAGCCTTCCGGGCGTCCTCAGCGCTACATCGTCCGGTGCGTTGATCAGGCTCGTCATCGAGGGGAACGTCGACGCCGTCCTCAAGCAGGCCGCGACACTGCCGGTGCGGCGGATCGTCACCCACGAGACCGATCTCGAGGACGCCTTCCTCAGCTTGTACCGGGACGAGCCGAGCCCGTGAGGGTCCTTGGGCGTTACCTCGAGGACCGGCGCCGCTCAATGGTGTGGTGGTCGGGCGGCGTGGCTGCCTACGTGGCGGTCAACAACGCGTTCTACCCGACGATCAAGAACGTGACGGGCATCGAGAACCTCGTCAAGGACCTTCCGGATACGTTCAAGACCCTGATCGGCTCGAGCGACCAGATCCTCATCACCTCGCCCGCGGGGTACCTGCAGGGACGTTTGTTCGGCCTCATCCTGCCCATCCTGCTGTTGATCTTCGCCGTGGGAGCGGGCGCGTACGCAATCGGCGGCAGTGAGGAGGACGGCACCCTCGAACTGCTCTTGTCCAACCCGGTGACCCGCGGACGTGTCCTGATCGAGCGATTCGTCGCAGTGGTCGCTCTGTCGCTCGGCCTTGGGATCGTCACCACCGCGAGCCTCCTCGCGTTCTCCCCGCCGTTCGGCTTGCTCGAGGGCGTATCGATCCCCGGGCTCGTCGCGGCGGTGTTCGCGGCGACCGTATTCGGGCTGATGCACGGTGCGATCGCGTTTGCTGCGGGCGCCTGGACGGGCCGACGGTCGGTGGCGATCGCCACGGCCGCAACCGTGGCGGTGATGGGAAATCTCCTCAACGCCGTCGCGGCATCGAGCGAGAGCTTGCACATCTTGCGCTTCGCCTCGCCCTGGCACTGGTACGGGGGCCGCAACATGCTCTCGCAGGGAATCGCGCTCGAGCCGTTCCTCGCTCCGATTGCCGTTTTCGTGGTCTGCGCGGCGGTGGCCCTGTGGAGCTTTCGACGGCGGGACCTGCATTGACCGCCCGCACGTGGGGTGACGTCGAACCGGTGTACCGGATTCATTTCGTACCGGCGAGCAGCGTGGCAGTTTCAGCAGTTCCCTGCACGGACTCCAGAGGAGCAGTCGTTGGTGCAGACTTCATCCGAATGGGAGGCGGCAATAGTCATGTGCACAACGCGATCATCTACTTGCCGAAGTCCATTCGCGATATCTGGGCGCAGCCGTGCAGTGGCGAGGACGGCGGTGGCGGCAGCGAGGACGCTGGCCGTGGTCTGGCGGCGGATTCCCTCCAGCCACGAATCCAGCCACCCCTCCGGTGGTGGTTACCATGAGCGTCGTCGATGCTCCCGTCCTACCCTGAATTGAGGCCGCCGGGAAATGGTCGGCGGTGCCGTCGTCGACCGCTGAAGGAGTCCCGTGTCCGGTGACACAGATCCGGAACTCACTCCCGCCCCGCGTGGTCGGATCACCCACATGCTCAGCGCCCGCCCGTTGCTGCTCCTCGCGTTCGCGTTCGCGGTCATGGCGGACCCCGTCTCCTCCGTGGCCTACGCCATCGAGGCTGCCCTGCGAGCCCTGGGCGGTGATCTCGCTCTGCTGATCCCGACCATGGGAGCAGTCGTTGCCATCATCGCGGTGGTGAGCGTGAACTACCAGCAGCTGATTGCCCGTTACCCGCAGGGAGGCGGCGCGGCGGCGGCCATCGGCGAGGCCTTCGGCGAAGGCTGGGCGTTCGTCCCTATCGCAGCCCTCGTCGTCGATTTCGTCCTGACGATTGCCATCAGTGTGTCGGCCGGGGCCTCCGCGATGATTGCATACTTCCCGTCGCTCAGAGCCGAGCGGCTGATCCTGGCCCTGGCTTTGATCCTGGTCGTCGCAGCAATGACCTGGTTCGGACACCTGGGCCGGCTGGTATTCGCGGTGATGACCATCGCCTTCATCGCCGTGACGATCACCGTGTTGCTGTACGGGTGGGGTGCGCCGCCGCAGCCGGTGGGCACAATCGCTGCCACCCCGAGCAACCAGCCCCTCCTCGCAATGGCATTGGCGTTCCCCGTAGCGATGGCCCTGGCAACCGGCGTGGAGGCACCCTCGTCCGCAATCGCGCAACTCGGCCAACTCGATGACGCCGGCCGCCGCAGGTTCGGGAAGATCACATTGTGGATGATGCTCGGCATCGTCGGAACCATCACGATGGGACTGACTCTCGAGGCGCACCATCTACAGATCGGGATCCCCACAACCGACACCACCCAGATCGCAGAACTCGCCCGGATAGCCGCACCTGCCCCGGTATTCGCAGCGTTTCAGCTCGTGACGGCGTTACTGCTGCTCTCGGCGGCCAGCTCCTCCTTCCAGGCGGGCCCGGGACTACTCAAAGCCCTTGCCCGCCATACCGACCCCGAGGGCCGCAGCACCGGCATCCTGCCACCACTGCTCGGGCGAACCAACCTCCGATACACCCCGTACACCGGAGTCGCACTGTTCACCGTCGTCGCCGCGGCCGTCACCGCCGCCGCTCGCGGCGAAGATCAAACGCTGGTCCTCTTCTACGCCGTGTCGGTATTCTTGAGCTTCCTCGCCGGCCTGGTGGCCATGGCCGTGTTTTCCCACCGTGAGCGCAGACCCGGCCGTCTGCTCCTCAATGTCGCCGGCGCCGTCGTGGTCGGCTTCACGTTGCTGATCAATCTCGCTCGCGGGGAACCGGTGTTCAGTCTCCTCGCCGCCGTACTCATCGCCGGCGTGCTTCACCGTCTGTGGGTCCGCGCCGGCCGTCCCCGTGGCATCCACGCCGCCCTCACCCTCACCCCACCCCCAGCTTCATAGGACGCGGGCCACCGACGCACCACCCCCACTCGTCGCCGAACTACTCGGCTACAGCCACTCCGCCACCCACGTGACAGGCCACCGCAAGGGCAACTCCCTACGCCCGATACGCCACCACAGTGCACGCCGACCAATAGTGCCGAATCGAATATGCAGGGTTACCAGCAGTCCGTCGGTACGAGGTCAACCAGGGCCGATAGTCATGGCCCTCGACATAGCTCCCGCCGGGAAGATCATCGAGCAGATCCAGCCCAAACCTCACCGTCCACGGAGAAGGACTACCGACGGCGCCAACAATGACTCTGACTACAGTCCGGACGGGGCAGCCCACTCAGTCCGCAGAGAACAGACCCATCCCGATGACGAGCCACGACCTGGGGAATTGGTGATCGTCGCCCGCACCGAAAGCGGTGTCGCGCAGATCGCCCGCCACCGACTGTCCGCCCTGGGGAACCCAAGAATCGTCGCCGCACACTACCCGCATCACCGGAAGCGACGGATCGGTACTGCGCCTGCCCAAACCCCGCCCGCACTTCCTCGCCCTCGGTGAGGGCGCACACCGCTGGCTGACCGACGCCGCCGCCGGAGGAGTCCCAGAATCCGCCGCAAGATGGCCAGGGCAGTCGAATTCGCCCACGTTCCCAGGCGCCGGACCGGTCGATCAGGCATTGGCCGTGGCCGCGGCGGGCCGGTTCGGCGACGGGGATCTCGCCTCGATCCTCGACCACCTGGCCGCCGCCGCACAGCCCGGACCTGTGGTGGTGGTCGACGAACCCACTCCTCTCGAGCCCGGCACCGCCGGATGGGGCCGGATGGGCGCATGAACAGCAATTCGGCGCCCCCCCGACGAGCTGGCCAAGATCTGCACCCGTATGCGGCTGCCGTATCTGCGCAAGGCCGCCTTCGACATCGCTCGCGACCGCCAGGGCCCAACGCTGGGACCCGGCCGAGGTGGTGCGTGTGCTGCTGCAGGAGGAAGTCGTCGGCCGGGACGCCGCCACCTTCGCGGATGCGCCGCAAGAACGCGAATCTCAACCGGCAAGACGTTCTCGTCGTGGCGCCCGGAGGAGTCCTCGATTCCCGAGGCCATCCAGAACGCGCTCACCACGCTCGAATGGGTGCATCGCCGGGAGAATCTGGCCGTGTCCGGAGCGTCCGGGACGGGTAAGAGTCATTTCGTCGAAGCGCTCGCGCACGCGGCGATCGAGGCCGACCTGCGGGTGGTGGTTCACCCTGGAAACCCTCACCCAGACAGTGAACAATGCGAAGGCCGACGGGTCGGTTGCCCGGACGGTGGCGAAGGTCTGCTCCTGCGATCTCGTGGTGGTCGATGACATCGGCGTTCTGCCCGCCGGCCAGGACGCCGCCGAGGCGTTCTATCGCATCGTGAGGACAATCGCCTCTATAGCCACCCGTGCGGGGTCTGCGATCATGGCCGCGAGGTACCGAGACGGGAGTGCGCACTCGGCCTCGATCCAAGGAGACCGCAGGTGTCAGACTTCGACGAGCGCGAGTGCGGGTCGCGAAAGCCACAGTGGAACAATCGCTGCAACGAGTGATGGATCGGTTACAGCGCGAATGCAAGGGCATGTCGGTCGAGGAGACGAAACGTCGTGTGGCCCAGGCGTGGGAGGATGCCACGGATGCGGCGATCACCGATCCCGAGTTGACGATGTACGCCACGGAGCTGGCCGCCGGCTCCCGGGTCATCATCAGGCTCGAATAGCGGGCGCAGCCTGCGGTGTCACCCGGACCGGGGGTCCCGGGGTCACCGGCCGTAGGCCACCAGGGTGGTCCACATCGTCTGCACCGGAGTCTCATGCTTGTCGAGCATGATCGTCTTCGTCACCAGGATGTCGCTGCCGGCGGCCTGGCGGAAGGAGTCCAGGACGACGTCGCAGATCAGGCGGTCGCCGACTGCGATGGGCCGGTGGAATTGCAGGCGTTGATCGGTGTGCAGGACCTCGCTGGGGTCGTAGCCGGTGACGATCTCGTCGAACAGGTGCTGCTGGGCAATCATCGCGACGACAGACCCGAAGGTGAGCGGGGCGATCAGCCCGTCGTAGCCGAGGCCCCGGGCGGCATCCTCGCTGCGGTGCGCGGGGTGCGGGTCCTGCAGGGATTTGGCGAATTCTCGGATCTTCTCGCGGCCGACCCCGTAGAAGTCGGTGACCCGGTAATGGTGACCGACCAGACCCGCCGTCCGCTGCGCCCGAACAGTCCTGGCGGCGCGGGTCGTGGTCACGAAGGAAAATCTACCCGACCCGACGCCGCACCGCTCGGCACCGGGGACCGGTCCCCGGCACGGCGCGCGTGTTCGACGGGGCGGGGCGACAACGGATGTCGTGCTCGGCGCACACTCGTCGAACAGCAGGTAATGGCGCCCGGCCAGGCCGATCCACCCGGCGCCTCGCCCCTGGACCCGTCGATCCAGCACCGGCTGTCGGTTCTCGAGCGATCTGGCAGGTGTCCGCTGACAAGGTGCAGGCGATGCCGCGGCGGATATCGACCAACTCCGCGACCGGCTCGAAGCCGCGCTCGACGATCGGGCCGATGCCAATGCTGCCGCCCAAGCCGCGGAATCGGCGGCTGCGCTGGCCGAAGCCCGACGTGAGCACGCCGCAGTCCTCAACCGGTGGCAGCAGCAGATAGATACCGCGGAGGCAATCGTCGAGTCGCTCCATGCCCGCAACACCGAGTTCGGCAGCGAGATCGACAGGTCACTGCATCCGAACGCGCACTGGCAGCGTCGATGGCCACCATTGCCCGTCTTGAAGCCGATCTCATCGAGGCCCGGACCTCAGTTCAGTCCGAACGCACCCGTGCGGACGCAGCCCGCGACGAACTCGCCACTACCGAGACGGATCTCGCTATCGCCCAAACGCAGGCAAAGGCGGCCCGGGAACCAGCCGACGAACTGCGCGCCGACCTCGCCGAGGTACGCAGCGCCAGCTCGACCGTCGCAGACGACGGGCGGAAGTGAGCGTTGACGGGCCGCCCTAGGAGGTTGTTTCCGCAGAGCTACGCCAACCCGTTTTCGCTACCGATCACCTTCTGCGTGGTTGCGGTCGGCGGCGACTGCTTACGAATCGTCGAGCGGGTGGGCGTGATCCGCCGCAGATGTGCCCGGCCCCTGGACGGCTGTGGTTGATTTTCGTCATTGCCCTTGGTCGCGTTGTGCGGTTTCTCCTCGTACGTCCGTTGGAGGCTTGTGCGCCTTGACCGTTCCCTACCTGCGTGCGGCTGTGTCCGGTCGTGCTTCCGGCGCGGGCTCGTCCGGGGACTCCCCCGCCGAGTCGATGGGCGTCGTGATCCGTGGTTTGCGCCGTCTGCGCGGCTTCGGCTGTTGTTCTTCTTGGACCGAGTGAGACGGAGTTGTTCCCGTGCTCGAGCGTCCCCGGGTCGCCCGCCGCCTCGGTGGGCGGGTTCGACGCTCGTCGGGGCGTCGAATTGTCCGTCCTCGTCTTTTCCGTGGTCCAGTTCCTCGTCGACGGTGGAGTCCTGGCGGTCGCCGGATAGCCTGATCGCGGTGAACGCAATCCTCATCACAAGATTCTCGCTTGCGACACGAATATCTGCAGCGAGATCAACCCCCGGTCCAGCCCCAGCCACTGCCCCAGAGAGGGCGGCGATTGTTGGCTTCGGAATATTCGCAATGGGCAACACTGTGCTCTTTTGATCGATAATTTGCTGCGCGAGGTCAGCAGCGTCTGGCGTGTCCCGCAGTCCTCCTTCACCTTGCTGACCCTCGCGCGCACGCCGAGAGCGGTCTCGACGCCAAATCGACCCTCCCATCGGAAGGTTGATACCTCACATTCAAATCCTAATTGGAAAACTATTACTGGCGGTTCTACCTTGGACATCGGGATGCTGACGGTCTACAGGCAAAATGTCAGCGCTACTTGAACGTCAATGCACCACACTGGCCCATGGCCCAGACCTTTTGGAGTGACTCACCATGTCGAAGATCCTTTTCGTGATGACCGGCGTCGACTACTGGACGCTCGCCGACGGCACCAAGCACCCAACCGGATTCTGGGCCGAGGAAGCCGTCGCCCCGTACGAGGCCTTCACAGCCGCCGGGCACGAAATCGTCGTGGCTACCCCCGGCGGCGTCGTGCCCACGGTCGACAAGGGCAGCCTGGCCCCCGAGGTCAACGGCGGCCAACAAGGGGCCGACAAGATCAGCGCAGCTCTCGCCTCGATCACCGAGCTCGAACACCCGATCACCTTGGAGGACGTCAATCTCGGCGACTACGCCGCTGTCTTCTACCCTGGCGGCCACGGACCCATGGAGGATCTCGCAGTCGACGAGACCTCCGGCAAGCTCCTGATCAACGCGCTGGACTCCGGCAAACCGCTCGCAATCGTCTGCCACGCCCCAGCCGCCATGCTCGCTGCCACTCAGCCGGACGACAGCAACGCTTTCGCCGGCTATACAGTCGCCGCATTCACCAACGCCGAGGAGAGCCAAGCAGGCTTGGCCGAAAAGGCGAAATGGCTGCTCCAGGACCGACTACTCGAGGCGGGGGTGAATGTCCAGGAAGGAGAGCCGTGGGCCCCGAACGTGGTCACCGACCGAAATCTAATCACAGGCCAGAACCCGGCGTCCTCCGCTCCCCTCGCGGTCGAGGTCCTCGAGAAACTGGCCTGATCATGAGAACCGACCGGCGGTTCAGGGGGTGCCTCGCCGCCACCCACGGGCGTGGCCGGTCCGCGCACCAGCATATTCACGCCAAGGCGAGGCGGCGTCCAGGACCGTCGTCGTGGGCGCCGCCTCTTTGGGCCCGGTCGATCTGGGTGGTGGCGAGCGTGTCTGTTTTCGAAGCGCGGTCAACTCCGATATTTGTGGGTTGGGTACCGCAGGACGGTTATTCGGCTGGAGTGGATCGCTCATCTAATGTCGAGCGTGATCCGAACGTACAGTAGAGGATTGCTCAATATGTCGCTCGCGGGTCACTCCCAGGCGCTGCCGTCACCACCCGCATGATTCGTCCGGACGGTGCGGGGTTCCCGTTCCCCGCCCTTGCCTCACCGGTCGTCGTCAGTGATCTAAGTCAGCCCGAAGCCAGTCAGCCCGGCCTCGCACGTCACCCTCACCGGAGCCGGCAAGGACCGGATCCACTCGAAGATCTCACCATGATCGGGCGTCAGTCTTCGATCGAACAGCTCACCGGTCCGCCCGTCGAGGCCGCATGCGACGACCGATCGTGCATGCACATCCAATCCGACGCTCGTACGCTGACATTACTGGGGCCCAGCCCAGCCCTCATATCGTCTAATCCGGTTCGAAAGGACGGGTCTCTCCTGTTCACGTCGGCCCTGAGTCATGTCAATACAGATAGATTTTCCTCATGGGACATGCAGATTCCAATGACCCGGACGGGCGTCCAGCTGCGCCGGCGACGAGCCCACGACCGGACCTCAACCTGCTGCGCACCTTCCTCGCCGTATTTCGGACCGGTTCCTTCACGGCGGCAGCACACCTGCTCGGGTTGTCGCAGCCCACAGTGACTACCCAGATCCGCGGGTTGGAACGCCAGATGGGGCGCTCGCTGTTTGACCGGTTGGCACGTGGTGTGGCGCCGACACCGGCGGCTCACGACCTCGCCTCCCGCATCGCCACGCCCCTGGATGCACTCGCTGCCGCCGCTAGCCAGGAGCGGCCAGACGCTGGGCACGGCCCACCTGTGCACCTCGCGGGCCCCGCGGAACTTCTGTGTGTCCGTGTCCTACCAGCCCTGGCTCCACTGGTCGCCGACGGTATCCAACTCCGGGCGACCATGGGCTTGACGGACACCCTGCTCAACGAACTACGGTCGGGCCACCACGACCTGGTTATCGCTACCACCCGCCCGCGAGGCCGTACCCTTGCCGCCGTACCTCTGCTGGACGAGGAATTCATCCTCGTCGCAGCTCCGGAATGGGATTACCGAATCCGGGACCGACTTGCCACCGACGGCCCCGCCGCGCTGCACACTGTCCCCCTGGTCACCTACGCGGAAGATCTGCCGATCGCTCGCCGCTATTGGCGCCATGTTTTCAGCACCCGCCTGAATTGCCCGCCCGCGATCACAGTGCCCGACCTCCGCGGCGTACTCGCAGCGGTCACCGCCGGTGCAGGATTCGCCGTGCTGCCCCGCTACCTCTGCCACACTGAACTCGCCTCTGGCGCGCTCGTCACCCTCCACGAGACCGACGATCCACCTATCAATACCGCCTACCTCGTTCAGCGGCCGGGAACGTCGGACAACCCCAACGTCGCCCTCATACGCGATCACCTGCTCCGGCTGGGACCTACGTGGTGATACTACCGAGGCCTCGCGACGCCGGGGCCGGGAGCGGCGACACACTCCGGCGAAATCAGCGCCATGGCTCGCGAACGACTCTCTCTCCCTGCTGGTGTGGTAGCTCCCCTGCGGGTGTCCCGATTAGCTCCCCGCGATGACGATTCGTCACCGGACGGGGCTGCCGGGACTGCGCTGGTCAGTGAGTTCCGGTCAACGGCCGGCTTTCGGGACGTGCCGGTAAGGTTTCCCTTCCGTACGCACATCCGCTTGGCGTGGTGGACCGACCCTCGGTGGCGTGACCGATGATTTTTCCGCGCCGTGCCGGTCTGTACACCGAGTACCGACTCGCGGGAGGCTGACACCATGCGGAAACTGACCTTCGCCATGAACGTGAGCCTGGACGGTTACATCGCCGCGCCCGGCGACGACCTCGGCTGGAGTGTGCCGAGCGACGAACTGTTCCAGTGGTGGTCCGACCGGGTGAGGGCGACAGGCACGGCGCTGTACGGGCGCAAACTGTGGGAGACGATGAGCTCCCACTGGCCGACCGCCGACCAGCAGCCGGGTGCCACACCGGCGGAGATCGAGTTCGCCCGTCGCTGGCGGGACATGCCGAAAGTGGTCTTCTCCTCGACGACCAGCACGGTCGACTGGAACACCCGCCTGGTCACCGGCGACGCGGTCACCGAGATCACCCGGCTCAAGGCCGAGGACGGCGGCCCCATGGATATCGGCGGCGCCACACTCGCCGCAGTGGTCATGCGGGATGGGCTGATCGACGAGTACGCGATCGTCACCCATCCGGTCCTGGTAGGGGGCGGCACGCCGTTCTTTGCGGCCCTGGACAACTGGGTGAACCTGACCCTGGTGGAGACCGGGACGTTCCCTGACGGCGTGGTCCTGACCAGGTACGAGACCAGGCGCTGAGTACCCAACCTCGGATCGGCCCGGGCTTCGGGCCGATCCGAGGATCTCGTGGCGCTGTGTTTCGAGGCGATCGTGATACCCGTCCCGGATCACAGACCGTGTATGTAGAGGATCCGCTTTCGGGACGAGCGCCGACCCTCCCGGGTGTGCGCTGGGCGCCGATCTCGTCCCGGTGTAGGTTCCTTGGGTTCGTGCGGTGATCGCAACACCACTGATCAAAGGGTGTTGCACATGGCGAAATATTCTCATCGGATGGTTCCGGAGATCTTTCAAACGTTCTGGGCGGGGATGGCGGCGGGTGAGTTCATCACGGACGCGGCCGAGGCGGCCGGCTCGTATCGCAAACAGGGCGCTCGGTGGCTTGCGGCGTGCGGTGGGGTGCGTCCCCGGCGTGGCCGCAACCTCAAGGGCCGGTGTTTGACGTTCGCGGAACGGGAAGAGATCGCGATCGGCATCGCCGCAGGTCACACGCTGCGTGACATCGCGAAAACCCTGAACCGGAGTCCGTCGACGATCTCGCGCGAGATCG